>NZ_JALTON010000057.1 GCF_027000115.1 Thiohalobacter sp.
GCGGCATCGATGCCGCCGAGGTCAAGGTGCCCATGAACATCGACGCCAAGGCCATGATCAACCGCGAGGAACACGGCATGATCAAGATCGTGGCCGACAAGGCCACGCAGCGCATCATCGGCGTGCACTTCCTGGCCGACCATGCCGACACCCTCATCGGCGAGGCGGTGATGATGGTCGCGGCCGGGCTCACCCTCGAGCAGGTCGGCAATGCCATTCATCCGCACCCGACCCAGACCGAGCTGTTCGGCGAACTGGCCCGGCGCCTGCTCTCGCGGCTGCGCCGCAGCGCGAAGATGAAGAAGTGAAGAGCGCCACGAAGTCCACTGAAACCACGGAAGGGTACGCTTTTTCGCCGTCGCTTCGCGCGGCGTTCGGTATCAGCGAGGATTGGACGCCGGGTTCAGCCGGCAGGATGGGCAAAGACCCGAAGGGGCGTGCCCATCGTGTAGATCATGGCGCTGTGTCACGGCGCGGAGACGAAGAAATGAAGAGCGCCACGGAACCCACTGAAACCACGGAAAGGTGCGCTTTCTCGTCGGCGCTTCGCGCGGCGTTCGGTATCAGCGAGGATTGGACGCCGGGTTCAGTCGGTAGGATGGGCAAAGACCCGAAGGGGCGTGCCCATCGCCTGGGTTGTGGCGCTGTGTCACGCCGGGGAGGCGAGGAAACAGAGAAAGCGACGGAATGCACTGTATCCACGGAAAAGCCCCTGGTTCGAAGCCGGTGCTGAAATGCCGGTTTCCGTGGATTCAGTGGATTCAGTGGCGATTGATCAAGGCGATTGACCCATGAGTGACATCAAGAAGGTGGTGCTTGCCTATTCGGGCGGGCTGGACACGTCCATCATCCTCAAGTGGCTGCAGGACACCTACGGCTGCGAGGTGGTGACCTTTACCGCCGATATCGGCCAGGGCGAGGAGGTCGAGCCGGCGCGGGCCAAGGCCGAGGCCATGGGCGTGAAGGAAATCTACATCGAGGACCTGCGCGAGGAATTCGCGCGGGACTATGTATTCCCGATGTTTCGTGCCAATACCGTCTATGAAGGCGAGTATCTGCTCGGCACCTCCATCGCCCGGCCGCTGATCGCGAAGCGCCTGGTCGAGATTGCCGAAGAGACGGGGGCCGATGCCATCGCCCATGGCGCCACCGGCAAGGGCAACGACCAGGTGCGTTTCGAGCTGGGCGCCTATGCGCTCAAGCCGGACATCAAGGTGATTGCGCCCTGGCGGGAATGGGATCTGCTGTCGCGCGAGAAGCTGATGAACTATGCGCGCGAGCACGACATCCCGGTGGATTTCGCCAAGGCCGGCAAGAAATCGCCCTATTCGATGGATGCCAACCTGCTCCACATCTCCTATGAAGGCGGCATTCTGGAGGACCCCTGGGCCGAGCCCGAGAGCGACATGTGGCGCTGGACCGTTGCTCCCGAGCAGGCGCCGGATCAGCCGAGCTGTCTGGAACTGGATTTCCGCAACGGCGACATCGTGGCCATCGACGGCCAGGCAATGACGCCCGCGCAGGTGATGACCCATCTGAATCGTGTCGGTGGCGAGAACGGCATCGGTCGCGACGACATCGTCGAGAACCGCTATGTCGGCATGAAATCGCGCGGCTGCTATGAAACGCCGGCCGGCACCATCATGCTCAAGGCGCATCGGGCCATGGAATCGCTGACCCTGGATCGAGAGGTCGCCCATCTCAAGGACGAACTGATGCCGCGCTATGCGAGCCTGATCTACAACGGCTACTGGTGGAGTCCGGAGCGGCGCATGCTGCAGGCCATGATCGACGAGTCACAACAGACGGTGAATGGCAGCGTGCGCCTGAAGCTCTACAAGGGCAACGTCATCGTCGTCGGCCGCAAGTCGGAAACCGATTCGCTGTTCGACGAGCGCATCGCCACCTTCGAGGAAGACGAGGGCGCCTACAACCAGAAGGACGCCGAGGGCTTCATCAAGCTCAATGCCCTGCGCCTGAGGATTGCGGCGCGGAAGCGAAAATAGCCGCTGAATCCACGACAGGTTCGGGGTTTCACGACAGCGCGCAGAGCGCGGCTGCCAGATGGGCATATCTCCTGGATTCAGTGGGTTCCGTGGCCACTGTTCCGGGAAGGAGGAAGATTCATGCGCATCCTGCATACCATGATCCGGGTCGGAGACCTCGACCGTTCCATCCGCTTCTATACCGAAGTGCTGGGCATGAAACTCCTGCGCCGAAAGGACTATCCGGACGGCAAGTTCACGCTGGCCTTCGTCGGCTACGGTGACGAGTCCGAGAATACCGTCATCGAACTGACCTACAACTGGGGCGTGGACAGCTATGAGCTGGGCACCGGGTTCGGTCATATCGCTATCGAGGTCGATGACGTCCATGCCGCCACCGAGGAGATCCGCAACCGTGGTGGCAAGATTATCCGTGAGGCCGGGCCCATGAATGCCGGCACCACCATCATCGCCTTTGTCGAGGATCCCGACGGTTATCCCATCGAAATGATCGGCCGCAAGGGCTGAGTGTTGCCGCTGCGCAATTGGCTACCCGGATTCTGCTCCGCTTCATCCGGGCTACGCCATGTGCGGTGGCTTAAGTCCTCTGTGCCTCGGCGGTCACGGTGTCGGCAAGCCACCGTCGAAACCCGGATGCGCCCTCCTGGCTGTCAGCGCCCGCAGCCGAAGCGGCGCTCCAGCCAGTAGTCGATGCTCACATAACGTCCGCCGCCGATGAAGAACAGCGTCAGCAGCATGATGAAATAGGTGGCCGCGAACTCGATGCCATTGTTCAGTACCACGAACGGCCCCTGCTCGGTGAGCCACGCGTAATTCCCGTATTCCTGCAGGATTTCCCGTGCCCGGGCCAGCCGCTCGACGGCGGCCTGGGCGTCGGCACAGTTGAACAGGCACATGGTGGGGTCGGCGATGGCCTGCCAGCCGTGTTGCCAGTGGACGGTGACCATGGCAACGATCATGGTGACCATCAGCGGGATCGAAATCCAGCGCACCGCCAGGCCGACCAGCAGCAGGACGGCGCCCAGCACCTCGCTGGAGGCGGCCAGGAAGGCCATGAGTTCCGGGAAGGGCAGGCCCAGGCCCCAGTCGGGATTGCCGAACCAGGCAACCGTGTTCTCCCAGCCGCGAAACTTGTTCATGCCCGCGACCCAGAAGATGGGGACCAGGTACAGCCGCAGGGCGAGTGGCGCCAGGAAATCGAGGTGGCGCGCGCGGTCGAGCAGGCGCTGCAGCGAGCAGAGCAGTCCGGTCATGATGCGTCCCCTCGTTTCGCCTGTGCTGTTCACACAGACAGACGCCGGCCCGTTTGGTTCCAGGTTGGCGTCGACAATCGGAGAGGCAGATCAGCCGTGGCTTGCGCGCTCGGAAACGCTGATGGACGGCGTGGGTTCGGGGTACACCTGGTCGAGGGTCACGGAATGGCCGGCCTCGGTGACCACGCGGGCATGTCGGCGGCGCAGTTCGCGCGGGGAGCTGACGCCGCAGGCATGGGCGATCACGCCGACCTCATGGACCAGATTGCGTACATAGTTGGCCACGCGAACGGCCTTGTCCGCGGGATCCAGCCCGCGCTGGAGTCGACGGTCGTGGGTAGTGATCCCGGTGGGGCAGGTGTCCTTGTTGCATTGCAGGGCCTGGATGCAGCCCAGCGCAAACATGAAGCCGCGTGCCGATACCACGAAATCGGCGCCCACGCACAGTGCCCAGGCCACGCGATCGGGCGTGATCAGCTTGCCGGAAGCGATCACCTTGACGCGATCGCGCAGGTTGTATTCCAGCAGCTTGTTGACAGTCAGAGGCAGCGCCTCGTTGAGGGGCATGCCCATGTTGTCGATCAGACTCATGGGTGCGGCACCGGTGCCACCCTCGGCACCATCGATGGTGATGAAGTCGGGGGCCGACTCGATGCCGCGGCGGTGTACCTCGCAGAACAGGTCGTCCAGCCAGTCCAGGGAGCCGATCACGGTCTTGAAGCCGACCGGCTTGCCGGTGACCGTGCGGATGCGCTGGACCATGTCGAGGATGTCACCGACCGAATTGATCTCCGGGTGCCGGTTGGGGCTGATGGAGTCGGTGTGCACGGGAATGCCGCGGATGTGCGCGATCTCCTCGGTGACCTTGGCCGCCGGGAGTATGCCGCCCTTGCCGGGCTTGGCGCCCTGGCTGAGCTTGATCTCGAACATGCGCACCTGTTCATGCGCGGCGACCGCGCGCAGGCGGTCGTCGCTCAGCCGGCCGTGCTCGTCGCGAACGCCGTACTTGGCGGTGCCGATCTGCACCACCAGGTCGGCACCGCCTTCCAGGTGATAAGGCGACAGGCCGCCCTCGCCGGTGTTCAGCCAGCAGCCGGCCAGGTTCGCGCCCCGGGAAAGGGCCAGAACGGCCGGCCGGGACAGGGCGCCATAGCTCATGCCGGAAATGTTCAGGATGGAATCGGTTGTGTAGGGCTGTTCGCAGAAGGGGCCGATGGTCAGCTCTCTCGGCGGTGCCGCGTCCTCGCCCAGGGTCGGGAAGGCGCAGTTGACGAAGAAGACGGTGCCGGCCGGGCGCAGGTCCCGGGTGGAGCCGAAGGGCACGGTGGCGTCCACGTTCTTGGCGGCGCGGTAGACCCAGGAGCGCTCCGCGCGATTGAAGGGCAGCTCCTCGCGATCCATAGCGAAGAAATACTGGCGGAAGAAGGTGCCCATGTGTTCGAAGAAGTAGCGAAAGCGCCCGATGACCGGATAGTTGCGTCGGATCGCCTGCTTTGTCTGGGTGACGTCGAGGATATAGAGAACGACGACTGCCAGTACGCCGCCGCCGAGCGCGAGTACGAACAGGGCGGACAGGACCTCGAGCGCGGTGAACAGGAATTCGGATTGCGGCATGGCCAGTGCTCCTTGGCTGGAATGAACCGGCATGCCTGAGTTAACGGCCTGTTCACTCCCTTTCTTGAAGGGAAGCGGATGCTTGCGTGACGGGAGGGCCGGGTTCTTGCGTTCAGATGGGAGCGCGGGCGCCGCAAAGGACGCCGCGTTCGCGCCAGTCCTCGAGCTGACTGCGGCCGGCCTCGACGACCTGGCCGGGATCCGGGTGCTGAAGTTCCCCGGCGACCCGTTCCAGAGCGGAAATCCCCGTCAGTTCAATGTGTTGGCCTGATTCCTCCAGGCCGTTGGCGAGCAGGTCCAGGAGCCGGGCGCTGACTGCATTGAGGTGCAGGAAATGCACTGCGTCCTCGTGATCGCGATAGACCACGAGCCAGGTGGGGGTATCCGGTGGTGCTTCGGGACGATAGTCGGGGCCGATCCGGTGCACGGGATAGCGATAGGCCAGCGGCCAGGCCAGCGGCGAGACCACAGGGATGCCGGTGAGAAGGTCGCCTGCCGGATCCAGGTCGGCCGGCAGCGGAGCGGCCTCGGCCACCGACAGGGCGAGTTCGATCCATTCGTAGTGGGCCAGCTCGCGCAGGAAGGGCGGGTCTTCCGGACGCTCGCCGCGCACCTCGTCGAGATAACGCAGGAACTCGCGAGGGATGTCGAGAAAGTAGGGCGAGTGGCAGCGGTGGCGGACGAAGAAGTCCCGCACCAGGGCGTGCCAGTGATCGTCGTCGAGCAGGCGGCGCAGCACCGGGAGGGTGTCAGCCAGGAAACTGTCAATGTTGTTGTAGAAGAGTTCCCGGTAGACAGCCATGCGGCGGTCTTCCACGTCCGCCGGAGGCGGCGCGTGCTCGGGATCGCGGATGTGTGCCGCGAAGGCGAACTGCCGGGCCTGGAAGTCGGGCCGTGGTTCAGCCATGTTGCCGCGCCTCCTGGCCGTCGGTGGTCCATCTGGCCTGCAGTTCGCGGATGGTGTCCAGTTCGTCCAGCAACTCGTCCAGTGGCGGGATGTTGAAGTCGCGCTCCAGCAGGGTGGGAATGACGCCGAAGCACTGGTAGGTCCGCTCCAGCAGCCGCCATACGGGATCGATGACCGCGGCCCCGTGGGTGTCCACCAGCAGATCCTCGGCCTCGCGGTAGTGACCGGCAACATGCAGATAGGCGATGCGTTCGCCCGGAATGCGGGACAGGAAGTCCTCGGCGTCGTAGCCGTGGTTGATGCTGTTCACGTAGACGTTGTTCACGTCCAGCAGCAGATCGCAGTCGGCCTCTTCCAGAACGGCATTGAGAAAGTCGATTTCCTCCATCTCCTTGCCGGGTGCGGCATAGTAGGAGATGTTCTCGATCGCGATGCGGCGTTCGAGGATTTCCTGGGTGCGCCGGATGCGGCCGGCCACGTACTTCACCGCGTCGCCGGTGAAGGGAATGGGCATCAGGTCGTACAGGTGTCCGTCATCGCTGCAATAGCTGAGGTGCTCGGTGCAGGCGCGGATGTCATGTTCGTCCAGGAACTGGCGCAGACGGTGCAGAAAGGCCTCGTCCAGGGGTGACGGCCCACCCAGCGACAGGGAAAGACCATGGGTGACGAAGGCGTGCCGTTCAGTAAAGGCGCGCAATGCCTTGCCGAAGCGGCCGCCTACCCCGATCCAATTCTCCGGTGCGATCTCGTAGAAGCCGATGCTGCCCGGATCACGCTCGGCGAGCGTGTCCATCAGGCTGCGACGCAGACCCAGGCCGGCGCCCTGGACGGGGTAGACGGAAGTGCTCATCGGCGGTGGCCTACTGCTTCATGCCGCCGCACTTGCCTTCCTTCATCTTGGAAGTGGCTTTCTCGGCCTTGGTCATGCCGCCGCACTTGCCCTCACCGCATTTGCCTTCCTTCATCTTTGCCGCGGGCTTGTCGGCCTTGTTCATGCCGCCGCACTTGCCCTCGCCACATTTGCCTTCCTTCATCCTGTCTTGCATCTTGGCAGCGGGCTTGCCGGCCTTGTTCATGCTGCCGCACTTGCCTTCCATTTCAGCCGTCATGTAGCCGCCCGACAGTTCGGTGCTGCTGAAGGGGTTGTCGGCGGCGATGGCGCCGGTGGACAGGCTCGTGGCGAAGGCGGCACCGAGTGCCACGGCCAGGGGTTTGCGGGTAGATTGGTTGGACATTGGGAGAGCCTCCATGGAACGTTCTTGTCGTGTCGGGGCCGCTAGCCGCCGGTGATATGGCGCTGCCCCGGCCTGCCTGCCGGAAACGGGTCCGGTGCCCTGTCAGCCATGCTGACCATTCTCTGACCGCAGCCCGCGCGGAATGGTTCCCGGGATGCGGGTTGCGGGAAACCGGTGTCAGCCCCGGGCGATGGACTGTATGCACGCGAGATAGGCCGCGTCGTCGGGTCCGCGCGCCGAGCGCTGGGCCTCGTGCAGCGCCCTCCCCAGGCATTCCATGATCCGGTGTTCGACCTCGTGGGCATTGCCGAGCGCTGTCAGCAACCGCTGATATTCGGCGCGAATGCCGGGCGGCCGGTCGGTGGCCAGCTGTTCCCGGATGGCCAGGTGCAGGCTCATGTGCAGGAAGGGATTGATGCGTCCCAGTTCCGGCGGAAAGTCGTCACCCAGCGCCCGTTCCCGGTCCTCGAGCAACGACCGGTACTCGCCGTGGTCGAGGATGACGTCCCGGATCAGCGCCTCCATGGCCTCCAGTGGCTGGCCCTCGCGGTGTTTCTGCCAGACATCGCAGTAGACGCCGCGCAGGCGATCGCGGTCGTTTGCATACAGCATGGCATTGGGCTCCTGATCTAGCCCGCATATTGCACCCGAGCCCGGCTGCAAATCCGCCATCATCCGCAGCCCCTGGTGCAACATGCAGGCTGGTCCAAGTAAAGGCGAGCCGGCCCGGGATTGCAAGCCGCCGGCAGCCATCGTCAGTCGAGGTTCTTGTGGCGGTACTCGCACAGGTCGACGATCGGACACTGGCCGCAGCGGGGCTTGCGCGCCATGCAGACGTAGCGTCCCAGCAGTATCAGCCAGTGATGCGCATCCTGCTTGAATTCGTCCGGGACCAGCCGTTCGAGACGGTTCTCCACCTCCCGCACGTTGCGGCCGGGCGCGATGCCGGTGCGGTTCGCGACGCGAAAGATGTGGGTGTCGACGGCGATGGTGGGCTCGCCGAAGGCGGTGTTGAGCACCACGTTGGCGGTCTTGCGGCCCACGCCGGGCAGCGCCTCCAGCGCCTTGCGATCGCGCGGCACCTTGCCGCCATGCTCCCGTTCGAGGATCTCGCAGGTCCTGATGATGTTGCGGGCCTTGGCGTTGTACAGGCCGAGGGTGCGGATGTGGCGCTTCAGACCCTCCTCGCCCAGTTCGAGGATGTCCCGTGGCCGTTTGGCGATGCGAAACAGCTCACGCGTGGCCTTGTTCACGCCCTTGTCCGTTGATTGCGCGGACAGCATGACCGCGATCAGCAGCTGGAAGGTGTTGCCGTATTTCAGTTCGGTGGTCGGTTTCGGATTGGCCGCACGCAGCCGCGAGAAGATCTCGATGCGCTTTTCCCGGTTCATGGGCCGTTCAGGCGGCGGCTTCGGACGGTACAGTGCCGGCCGCGATCCTGCGGCGGCGCTCCAGCCGCCCATCGATGACATTCTTGAGAGCGATCAGCAGGCCCAGGCCAAGGAAGGCGCCCGGCGGCAGCACTGCGATCAGGAAGCCGCGATAGTCGTCGATCAGCGTCAGGGTCCAGTCGCGTGCATGTTCGCCGAACATCAGGTGGGCATGGGCCAGCAGCGTGCCCTGGCCGATGACCTCGCGCAGGGCGCCGAGGGCGACCAGAACCAGCGTGAAGCCGACGCCCATGGCCAGGCCATCGGTGAAGGCACGGCCCACGCTGTGCTTGGACGCGAAGGCCTCGGCGCGGCCGATGATGGCGCAGTTGGTCACGATCAGCGGTATGAAGATGCCCAGGACCTTGTACAGGTCATGGAAATAGGCGTTCATGCCCAGCTCGATCACGGTGACCACCGAGGCGATGACCAGAACGAACACCGGGATCCGGACTTCCGGGCGCACGATGCGGCGGATGGCCGACACAGTGACATTGGAGAGCACCAGTGTCAGAGTGGTGGCCAGCCCCAGGCCCAGACCGTTGACGACGGTGCCCGTGACCGCCAGCAGCGGGCACAGGCCGAGCAACTGCACCAGACCGGGGTTGTTGCGCCAGAGTCCGTCGAGGGCGATGTCGTTGGGTTTGGGGTCACTCATCCGGTATTGTTTCCGTATTCGCCGACGCGGGCGCGGCAAACAGCGCCTCGCGGTGCTGCTCGAAGTATATCAGAGCCCGCTTGACCGCCTTGACCACGGCCCGTGGGGTAATGGTGGCGCCGGTGAACTGGTCGAACACGCCGCCGTCGCGCTTCACGGCCCACTGGCTCTCCGGCGGATCGTTCAGGGACCTGCCCTCGAAACCGAGGATCCAGTCGGAGCGGTCGGCCTCGATGGCATCGCCCAGCCCCGGCGTTTCCCGGTGCGAGAGCACGCGCACGCCGGTGATCCGGCCGTTGACATCGATGCCCACCAGAAGCCGGATGGAGCCGTTGTAGCCGTCGGGCGCCACCGGCGTCATCACCACGGCCACCGGGTGGCCGCCCATGCGCGCGCGATAGACGGTCACCGGCTCGTCGGTGCCGAGCAGGTTGGGATCGACGACCTGAATGGTGTCGTGGAAGAGATCGTTGTCATGGCGTTCGGGGTTGATGATCTGGTGGATGTGACGCAGCAGGGCCAGGCGTTCGTTCTCGTGGATGCGTTCGCGGGTTGCGTCGTAGGTATAGGCCACCATCCCCGTGCCGATGGCGGCGAACAGGAACAGGAACAGGCCGGTGACCAGGATCTGCCGGTGCAGGTTCTTCATTCGCGCGACTGTCCGAATACCCGCGGCTGGGTGTAGTAGTCGATGGTGGGTACGGCCATGTTCATCAGCAGCACGGCGAAGGCAACGCCGTCGGGGTAGCCGCCCCAGGTGCGGATGACATAGGCAATGACGCCGATGCCGGCGGCATACAGCAGTCGCCCGCGTGGCGTGGTGCTGGCGGTAACCGGGTCGGTGGCGATGAAGAAGGCGCCGAGCATGGCCGCGCCGCTGAACAGATGGAACAGGGGCGAGGGGAAGGTGTCGGTGTCGATGGCATGGAAGAACAGGGCGATCAGGAACAGGCCGCCGAGCATCCCCGCCGGGATCTGCCAGCCGATGACGCGGCGGCGAATCAGCCACAGCCCGCCGAGCAGATACCAGAGGTTCACCCACTCCCAGCCTCGGCCCCCGAAGTAAC
Organism: Thiohalobacter sp.; assembly: GCF_027000115.1. Lineage (NCBI taxonomy): Bacteria > Pseudomonadati > Pseudomonadota > Gammaproteobacteria > Thiohalobacterales > Thiohalobacteraceae > Thiohalobacter > Thiohalobacter sp. The sequence goes on from NZ_JALTON010000057.1 coordinate 10,171, forward strand.
CGAACAGTGGCTTCTCGCTGATCTCGCTCAGGGTCTGCCCCAGGCCCAGCTCGGTCTTGACGGTGTCCAGCGGCGTGGCCATGGTCAGTGCGTCCAGTCCCACGCCGGCGGGCAGGCGCCCCGCGAACATCCAGGCGAGTGTCTCGCCGAGGCCCAGGTGATGCCCGGCCAACGCTGCCGGCGGATTCCACAGGGTCATTTCGCGCGGGAAGGACACCAGCAGCACCACGTAGCCGACCATGGCCGGATTGAAGGGGTTGAAGCCGATGCCGCCGAACAGATGCTTGGCCACCACCATGGCGAAGCCGGCACCCAGCACCGGCATCCACCAGGGGACCAGTGGCGGCAGGGCCAGGGCCAGCAGCATGCCGGTGAGCACCGCGCTCCAGTCGCCGAGGAATCGGCCCACGGGGCGACGGCGGATACGCAGCATGAGTGCCTCGGTCGCCACGCAGGTCGCGGTTGCCAGCAGTACGTTGACCAGCACGCCCCAGCCGAAGAACCACCAGGCTGCGGTCATTCCCGGCAGCAGCGCCAGCAGTACCTGGCGCATGACCCGGTCGACGCTGTTCACCGGCGGCAGATGGGGTGAGCTGTAGGTGTGGAAACGCATCAGTGCGGGCTTCCGTCGTTGTCTGGCCGGCTTGAACGGGCCTGCTCGCGTCGTTTCTCGGCCTCGGCGATCTGGCGCTGCTGGGCCTCGGTGAGGTTCTCGGTGTTGGCCGGCGGCGGTATGTCGCCGGCCGCCTTGCGCGCTCGCGCCCGCTCCAGCGCGGCCTGGATGACTGCCTTCCTGGCCGCATCGGCATCGTCACCCTTCTTCTCCACGGCCTTCTTGCGCTTGCGCAGACGGGCCTGGCGCTCGGCCTTTTCGCGTTCCAGGCGTTCCAGCCGGAACTCGTGGCGACGACGGGCGAGATCGGCCTTTTCGCGCTCGCGTTCCTGCGTCCAGATCTCGGTCTTGGCGTAGCGGTAGTACTGCACCAGCGGCAGGTGGCTGGGGCAGACGTGGGCGCAGCAGCCGCACTCGATGCAGTCGAACAGGTGGTAGTCCTGGATACGATCGAAGTCCCGCGCATGCGCATGCCAGTAGAGCTGTTGCGGCAGCAGCTGCGCCGGGCAGACCTCCGCGCAGGCGCCGCAACGGATGCAGGGCACGGGTTCGGGCGGCGGCGGCATCACGGCCCGGGTACTGGCCAGCAGGCAATTGGTGGTCTTGATGACCGGCAAATCGTCGGAGGGCAGGGCGAAGCCCATCATCGGGCCGCCCATGATCAGGCGATCGACATCGTCGGTGTAGCCGCCGGCGGCGTCGATCAGTTCACGCATCAGGGTGCCGACGCGGACCTCCAGGTTGCGCGGCTCGCGGATGCCCTCGCCGGTCACGGTGACGATGCGCGAGACCAGGGGTTCGCCGCGATGGATGGCCGCGTCGATGGCGGCCGCGGTGCCCGGATTGTGGCAAACGATACCGATGTCGGCCGGCAGGCCCTGCGAGGGCACTTCCAGGCCGGTGAGAATGCGGATGAGCTGGCGCTCGCCGCCGGTGGGGTAGAGGGTGGGTACCACCGCGACCTGGATGTGTTCTAGCCCGCGCTGGGCGAGATGGGTGCGCAGGGCGTCGATGGCCTCGGGCTTGTTGTCCTCGATGCCGATGACACACTCCGGCGCGTCGAGGGCATGCAGCAGGATTTCGATGCCACGCACAATGCTGTCGGGGCGGGTGCGCATCAGCATGTCGTCGCAACTGATGTAGGGCTCGCACTCGGCGCCGTTGATGACCAGCAGCTCGATGCGCCGCTGCGGTCCCGGATTCATCTTGATGAAGCTGGGGAAGCCGGCGCCGCCCAGGCCGACGATGCCGGCATCACGGATGCGGTTGCGCAGGGCGCTGGGATCGAGGGCGCGGTAGTCCTCGACGGGGGCAACGGATTCGTGCCAGCGGTCCTCGCCGTCGGTGTCGATGACGATACAGGGCGCGCTGAGCCCGGAGGGATGGGGAACCGGGTGTTCGGCGATCTCGCGCACCCTGCCGGAGCTGGAAGCATGCAGCGGCACGCTGACATAGCCCTCGGCACGCGCGATCAGCTGGCCGCGCAGCACGCGCTCGCCCGGTTCGACCACGGGCACCGCCGGCTCGCCGATGTGCTGCTGCAGCGGGAATACCAGCCGCTCCGGGATGCCCAGCGTCTCCAGCGGGCGGCGGGTGGACATGGCCTTCTGCGCCGGCAGGTGCAGGCCGCCATGGATGGGGTGCAGGTGAGCGAAGCTTCGTGCCATGTCAGCCGGCCGCCTCCTGCTCGGGTGCAGCCGCGATGTCCATTCGGCGTTCCTCGGGCGATGGCCACTTCCATTCCTGGATGTCCGGCTTCACCGGCACCATCTCGATACAGTCCACCGGGCAGGGGTCGACGCAGAGTTCGCAACCGGTGCACTCCGATTCGATGACCGTGTGCATGTGCTTGGCGGCGCCGAGGATGGCATCCACCGGACAGGCCTGAATGCACAGGGTGCAGCCGATGCAGAGTTCCTCGTGGATGATGGCGACCCGCTTGCCCTTGTGTTCGCCGTGTTCCTCGTTGAGCGGCTTGTAGTCGCGGCCCAGCAGGTCGGCCAGCGCGCGGATGCCCGCCTCGCCGCCGGGCGGGCACTGGTTGATATCGGCCTCGCCGCGGGCGATGGCCTCGGCGTAGGGCCGGCAGCCGGGGTAGCCGCACTGGCCGCACTGGGTCTGGGGCAGGATGGCATCGATCTGGTCGACGATGGGATCCGATTCGACGTGGAAGCGGATGGCCGCATAGCCGAGCAGCATGCCGAACAGGCCGGCGAGGATGCCCAGGGCAAGAATGGCGGTCAGCATCCGGTTCAGCCCTTCACCAGCCCGGAAAAGCCCATGAAGGCCAGCGACATCAACCCCGCGGTGACCAGCGCAATGGCCGCGCCCTGAAAGGGTACGGGTACATCGGCCGCGGCCACGCGTTCACGAACCGCCGCGAACAGCGCCAGCACCAGGGAAAAGCCCACCGCCGCGCCGAAGCCGTAGAACGCCGATTCCAGGAAGCCGTGCTGCTGCTGGGTATTGAGCAGGGCCACGCCGAGCACGGCGCAGTTGGTGGTAATGAGTGGCAGAAAGATGCCCAGCACCTGGTAGAGTACCGGGCTGGTCTTGTGCACCACCATTTCGGTGAATTGCACCACCACGGCGATGACCAGTATGAAGGTGATGGTGCGCAGGTATTCCAGGCCCAGTGGAACGAGCAGATATTCGTTGGCCAGGTAGCTGCAGACAGATGACAGCGTCAGCACGAAGGTGGTCGCCAGGCCCATGCCGGTGGCGGTTTCCAGCTTGCGGGATACGCCCATGAAGGGACAGAGGCCGAGGAATTTCACCAGCACGAAGTTGTTGACCAGGATGGTGCTGATCAGGATGAGCGCGTAGTGTTCCATGGCTATGACCGGCACCCTTCGGGGCGCGGCGGCAAGATGCGGGATGCGGGATGCGGATCGCGACAGAACACGCCCGAACAGGGGGCGGCGGTGGCAGCCTGCCACTGTTGACTGACGGGTATCTTGTCTCCTGTATCTTGCATCTCTGTGGACTACTTGACCCTCATGCCCGGCTCGGCACCCGAGTCCGGGCTCAGGATGAACAGATCCTTGCCGCCGGGTCCCGCCGCCAGCACCATGCCCTCGGACACGCCGAAGCGCATCTTGCGTGGCGCCAGGTTGGCCACCATCACCGTCAGCCGCCCCTCCAGCTCCGCCGGATCGTAGGCGGACTTGATGCCGGCGAAGACCTGTCGGGTCTCTCCACCCAGGTCCAGGGTGAGGCGGAGCAACTTGTCCGCGCCCTCCACCTGCTCTGCCTTGGCGATGCGTGCCACCCGGAGGTCGATTCGGGCGAAGTCCTCGAAGCCGATCTCCGCCGAAATCGGATCATCCGCCAGCGGGCCGGCCGGTGCCGGGCCGGTGGCTGTGGCCAGATCCTCGCGCGAGGCCTCGACCATGGCCGCCACCGCATCCGGATCCACGCGGGTCATCAGCGGCCGGAAGGGGCCGATGGCGTGGTCCAGCAGCGGCTGCTCGCGTCCTGCCCAGTCCAGCGGCGGGACCTGCAGGAAGGTCTCCACATTCTCGCTCAGCACCGGCAGCACCGGTTTGAGATAGGTCATGATCACCCGGAACAGGTTGAGTCCCTGGGTGCAGATGGCCTGCACCTCGTCGGCGCGGTCCGGATCCCTGGCCAGCACCCAGGGCTTGGCCTCGTCGACGTACTGGTTGGCGCGGTCGGCCAGGGCCATGATTTCGCGCATGGCATGGCCGAACTCGCGTGCCTCGTACAGCCGGGCGATTTCGTCGCCTGCCCGGACGAAGGTGTCGTGCAGGCCAGGATCCGGCAGCCGGGCTGACAGCCGGCCCCGGAACTTCTTGTTGATGAAACCGGCGCAGCGGCTGGCGATGTTGACCACCTTGCCGACCAGGTCGCTGTTCACCCGCTGCACGAAGTCCTCGAGATTGAGGTCCAGATCGTCGATGCCGGAACCCAGTTTGGCGGCGAAGTAGTAGCGCAGGTACTCGGGATTCAGGTGTGCCAGATAGGTGCGTGCCTTGATGAAGGTGCCGCGCGACTTGGACATCTTCTGGCCGTTGACGGTCAGGAAGCCGTGGCAATACACGGCTGTGGGCTTGCGGAAGCCCGCGCCCTCGAGCATGGCCGGCCAGAACAGAGTGTGGAAGTAGGCAATGTCCTTGCCTATGAAATGATACACCTCGCAGTCGCTGTCCGGCTTCCAGTAGCGGTCGAAGTCCTCGCCGGTGCGGTCGCAGAGCTGGCGGAAGCTGGCCATGTAGCCGATGGGCGCGTCCAGCCAGACATAGAAGTACTTGCCGGGCGCGTCGGGGATCTCGAAGCCGAAATAGGGCGCATCTCGGGAAATCTCCCAGTCCTTCAGGCCGGCCTCGAACCACTCGTGCAGCTTGCGCGCGATCTCCGGCTGTACGTGGCCGGCGCGCGTCCACTTGCGCAGCATGGGCTCGAAGGCCGCGAGATCGAAGAAGAACTGCTCGGTGTCGCGCAGCACGGGGGTGGCGCCGGAAAGCACCGAAACCGGATGCTTCAGGTCCGAGGGGCTGTAGGTGGCGCCGCAGGCCTCGCAGGAATCGCCGTACTGGTCGGGGGCGCCGCAGCGCGGGCACTCGCCCTTGATGAAGCGATCCGGCAGGAACATCTCCCGTTCCGGATCGTAGGGACGCTGAATGGTGCGGGTGTGGATGTAGCCGCCGTCGCGGAGCCGGGTGTAGATCAGCTCGGCCAGCGCGCGGTTCTCGGGCGAGTGGGTGCTGTGATAATTGTCGAAACCAATATGGAAATCTCGGAAATCGGCGCGGTGCTCCTCGCCCACCCGGGCGATCAGTTCCTCGGGGGTGATGCCCTCGGACTGGGCACGCAGCATGATGGGCGTGCCGTGGGCATCATCGGCGCAGACGTAGTGGCAGCGGTGCCCGCGCAGGCGCTGGAAACGGGCCCAGATGTCGGTTTGGACATATTCCACCAGATGGCCCAGGTGAATGGCGCCGTTGGCGTAGGGCAGGGCACTGGTAACCAGGATGTTGCGGGGGCTGTCTGTCATCTTTATCCGGTCCGGACGGGCCGCGGCGGCGGCGGGAATTCCGTGCAGTTTCTGGGCGATAGGGCGTGAAGCTGAAGATTATGCCATATTGCCCGCCCGATTGACCCGGTCGTCCGTGACGGTATCCGTCCCGGCGCAGACAGCGCGAGGGCGATTTGTGTACAATGCGCCGTCAGTTTCCGGCGGCGGCCGGCCCCCCTACCTGTTCGGAGGTGCAAAGAATCATGGCTGAGGTATCCCAGGCGCAGGTCGAAAGCGCGCTCAAGAGCTACGTGGATCCCTACCTCGAGAAGGATCTGGTCAGCGCCAAGTGCGTGAAGGACATCCGTGTCAACGGTGGCAGGGCCGAGGTGGACGTGGTGCTGGGCTTCCCCGCCAGTGGCTACGCCGACGAGCTGGCCGCGCAGCTCAAGTCGCTGGTCGAGGGCGTGGAAGGTGTCGATTCGGCCGAGGTGAAGGTCGAGTCGAACATCGTCTCCCATGCGGTGCAGAAGGGCGTGGAGCCCATCAAGGGCATCAAGAACATCATTGCGGTCGCTTCCGGCAAGGGTGGCGTCGGCAAGTCCACCACTGCGGTCAACCTGGCCCTGGCGCTGGCAGCCGAGGGCGCCCGGGTCGGCATCCTCGATGCCGACATCTACGGCCCCAGCCAGCCGCGCATGCTCGGCGTTCATGGCAAGCCCGAATCCAAGGACGGCAAGACCCTGGAGCCGATGAAAAACCATGACGTTCAGGCCATGTCCATCGGCTTCCTGGTTGACGAGGAGACACCCATGATCTGGCGTGGTCCCATGGTCACCCAGGCGTTGCAGCAGCTCCTCAATGACACCAACTGGGACGATCTCGACTACCTGGTGGTCGACCTGCCGCCGGGCACCGGTGACACCCAGCTCACCCTGGCGCAGCAGGTGCCGGTCTCGGGCGCGGTCATCGTCACCACGCCGCAGGATATCGCCCTGCTCGACGCGCGCAAGGGGCTCAAGATGTTCGAGAAGGTCGAGGTCCCGGTGCTGGGCATCGTCGAGAACATGAGCATCCACATCTGTTCCAACTGCGGCCACGAGGAACACATCTTCGGCGAGGGCGGCGGCAAGCGCATGGCCGAACAGTACGAGGTCGACTTCCTCGGTGCCCTGCCGCTGGACATCCGCATCCGCGAGGAAACGGATGCCGGCAAGCCCACCGTGGTCGCCGAGCCCGAGTCGCGCATTGCCCAGATCTACCGCGAGATCGCCCGCCGTACCGCGGCCAGGCTGTCGCAGCAGGGCAAGAACTACGCGGCCAAGTTCCCCAAGATCGTTATTCAGAACAACTGATGCCGGACGCAAGTGTGGCCCCGTCGGGGCCACGCGCTTGTCTCTTGTATCTTGTGACTTGCATCCAGTAGACGCATGCCCATCAAGTCCGACAAGTGGATCCGCCGCATGGCGGAACAGGAAGGCATGATCGAGCCCTTCGAGCCCGGCCAGGTGCGCGACCTGGGGCAGGGCCGGGTGATTTCCTTCGGTACCTCCAGCTACGGCTACGACGTGCGCTGTGCCGACGAATTCAAGATTTTCACCAACATCAACTCGGCCATCGTCGATCCCAAGGACTTTGCCGACGACAGCTTCGTGGACGTCAAGTCCGATGTCTGCATCATTCCCCCCAACTCCTTTGCCCTGGCCCGTACCGTCGAGTACTTCCGCATTCCGCGCAACGTGCTCACCATCTGCCTGGGTAAGTCGACCTATGCCCGTTGCGGCATCATCGTCAATGTCACCCCGCTGGAACCCGAGTGGGAAGGACACGTGACCCTGGAGTTCTCCAACACCACACCGCTGCCTGCCAAGATCTATGCCAACGAGGGCGTGGCCCAGATGCTGTTCCTGGAGTCCGACGAGGTCTGCGAGACCTCCTATCGCGATCGTGGCGGCAAGTACCAGGGCCAGCGGGGCGTGACCCTGCCGCGCGCCTGAGCCGGCAAGCCCTTACTCGCCGTTGCGCCTGAATTCCAGCAGCCTGCTCAGATAGGTCTGCCCCTCCTCGTGCTCGCGCTGGCGCACCTGCACCGGCAGGAAGCCCAGTATCGGCGCGCACCACAGCCAGGTGTCCCGGTCCTGATCCTCGCGCAGTCGCTGCAGCCGCAGGGTGTCGAACTGTCCCGCCGGCAGGGACAGCCGTTCCTCTCCCGTCACCCGAAAGCGGAAGCGCTTGAGCTTGCCGCCATCGGCGATATCGAAGGCCAGCTCCCGTGCGCCGCCCGCCAGCTCGAGGGCAAGCGCCAGCTGCACGCTGAGCTTGTCCAGGGTGCCCGGCGGGATCGGCATCTGCCAGCGTGCCCCGGCCACGTCGTTGATGACGCGCCCCAGTGCCCAGTCGAACTGCAGGAAGGCGTGGCGCGGCGTTCGGCGGCCGGTATGGTGGAACTCGTAGTCGAGAACCCGGATGCGGCCGTCGATCAGGCGGAAGCGGCTTTGCTCGTCCAGCCGGTCCCTGCGGAACAGTCGCGCCAGCCCGGTGGGACGGGTATGCGCGCTGTAGCGCCAGACGTCCCCATCGCGTCGCAGGATCACGCGCTGCTCCCCGATCGCGAAGTTGTTCACCGAGAGCTGGTGCCGGGCATCGAAAGGCACAAGTTCCGCCGCGAGCGGCGTGCGCAGCACGAGCATGAGCATCGTCAGGAGAAGACGGAGTGCGGGATGCCGGTCTCGTGCCTGGGCTGGGTTCATGGGCGGATGGTGTGGCCGGGACGAACCCGAAAGATAGCGCAGTGGGCGGCTGCTGTCCGGCGGGGCGCCGGGGCGTGTGAGCGCCGTCCCGAAAGCGGTGCCCTTCAGTCCGCGCCGGCGGTGAGGCGATCGAGTTGCAACGGTGTCTCCAGCGGCCGGTCGTCGAGAAGCGCCTGCCCGTTGTCGAGCCGGATCCGGCCCTCGGCCAGCAACCGCAGCGCCGCCGGATAGAGCCGGTGTTCCTCGGCCAGCACGCGGGCCGCCAGCGTTTCCGGGGTGTCGTCCGGGTGCACCGGCACCTTGGCCTGGAGGATGACCGGCCCACCGTCCAGTTCCTCGGTGACGAAGTGCACGCTGGCGCCATGGCGGCGGGCGCCGTCGGCCAGCGCCCGCTGGTGGGTGTTCAGCCCGCGGTAGGCGGGCAGCAGCGAGGGATGGATGTTCAGCAGCCGTCCGCGGTAGTGGCGCACAAAGCCCGGGGTCAGGATGCGCATGAAGCCGGCGAGCACCACGACACGGGGCCGGTAGCGGTCGATGCACCGGGCCAGCGCGGCATCGAAGGTCTCGCGGCCGGGATAGTCGCGATGATCGACCACCGCCGTCTCGATGCCCGCCGCCCGCGCCCGCTCCAGTCCGGCCGCGTCGGGGCGGTTGCTGATCACGGCGCGGATGTCCACGGGCAGTTCGCCGCTGGCGGCCTGGTCGATGATCGACTGCAGGTTGCTGCCGCGGCCCGAGATCAGGACCACGATGGGGAGTTTTTCGTTGTGCTTGATCATGTCCGGATGGCCACGAAACCCGGCGAATCCACAAAAGTGAGGTCAGGCCGCGCGTGCTGCGCCTGCACGGATGCGGCCAGGGTGTCTGTCCTCGTCGGGTTGCGACGGAGGCGGAACTGCGCCCTGTCCATTTCCCGGAGGGCCATGGCAGCAGGGGATGCGGGTGTTGTATGTGCCCTGCGGTGGGTTCCGTGGCCATGATGCCTTTCCATGCCCCCGCTCACGCAATCACCACCTCACCGTCGCCGGGCACGATCTCGCCCAGCCGCCAGGCGGTCTCGCCGGCGGCGCTGAGCTGGTCGATGGCGGCGCCCGCCTCGTTGGCGGGTACGCAGACCACCATGCCGACGCCGCAGTTGAAGGTGCGGTACATCTCGGCGTCCGCGACCCTGCCCTGCGTCTGCAGCCAGTCGAACACGGCAGGCCGGGTCCAGCTTGCCCTGTCGATGCGGGCGGCGGTCCCTTCGGGCAGGACACGCGGCAGGTTCTCCGGCAGGCCGCCCCCGGTGATGTGTGCCAGCGCCCGTACCTCGACCGTCTGCATCAGCGACAGCAGGGACCTGACGTAGATGCGGGTGGGCGCGAGCAGGGCGCCGATCAGCGGCTGGCCGTCGGGCAGGCGGGTGGCGGGATCGGCACCGCTCACTTCCAGGATCCTGCGGATCAGCGAATAGCCGTTGGAATGCGGGCCGCTGGAGGCGAGCCCGATCAGCACGTCGCCCGGCCCGACCCGGCTGCCGTCGATCAGCGCATCGCGCTCGACGATGCCGACGGCGAAGCCGGCGAGGTCGTAGTCGCCGGCACCGTACATGCCGGGCATTTCGGCGGTTTCGCCACCGATGAGTGCCGCACCGGCCTGGCGGCAGCCCTCGGCGATGCCGCCGACCACGCGCTCGGCGACGTCCACATCGAGCCGGCCGGTGGCGTAGTAATCGAGAAAGAACAGCGGCTCGGCGCCGGCGACCACGATGTCGTTGACGCACATGGCGACCAGGTCGATGCCGATGCCGTCGTGACGGCCGTTGTCGATGGCCAGCCGGAGCTTGGTGCCGACGCCGTCGGTGCCGGACACCAGTACCGGCTGCCGGTAGCGTTCCAGCGGCAGCGCGAACAGGCCGCCGAATCCGCCCAGTCCGCCCAGCACCTCGGGCCGCCGGGTGGCGCGGACCACCGGCTTGATACGTTCGACGAGGGCGTTGCCGGCATCGATGTCGACGCCGGCCGCCTTGTAATTGAGAGAGGAATCGTGTTCGGACACCCGCTCACTCCCGGTCAGGTTGCAGGAGCGACCCGCCGGGGGGTCGCTGCGAATATGCTATTGTACCGCGCATGCCGGCGCAGGGTCTTCTGCGCCGGGGATTTTTCCAGAGCAGGGAAACCGGGGATGTCCACAGCGAATGTCGCGAGAGCCCTTCTGATCGGTCTGCTGGCACTTGTGCCCGCGTTTGCCGCGCAGGCCGCGGGCGAGGACCTGTTCCGCATCGAGGTGCCGGTGGCGGACCGCGGCCCTGCGAGCCGGGATGCAGCGCTGGCCGCGGCCCTCGACGGCGTGCTGGTACGCCTGACCGGGGTGGCGGAGCCGCGCACGCTGCCCGGTGCCGACGCCCTCCTCGGCCAGCCGGCGCGCCTCGTGCGCACCTTCCAGTATCGCGAGGGCCCGGAGGACAGGCTGCTGCTGGAAGTGACCTTCGAGCCCGTCGCACTGGAGCAGGCCGTGCGCGCCGCCGGGCTGCCGCTGTGGGGGCGGGATCGCCCCGACGTGCTGCTGTGGCTGGCCGTGGAGGACAACGGTCAGCGTCGTCTGCTCGCCTCCGACGACGAGCAGACAGTCGCCGGCCGGGCGCTGAAGGCCGCGGCTCGCCGCCGGGGCCTGCCGCTGGTGCTGCCGCTGATGGATCTCGAGGATCGCCGGGCCATCGGTATTGCCGATGTCTGGGGCGGCTTCGTCGAGCGGGCCGTCGCCGCCGCCCGCCGCTACGGCGCCCCGGCCGTGGCCACCGCCCGCATCGAGCAAGTCGGCGGGGGCTGGCGTGGCCGCTGGACGTTGGTGTTCGGTGGGGAAACCCTGTCCTGGGTCAGCGATGGGCCCGATGTCGAGGCCGCCATCGCCGCGGGCATGGACGGTCTGGCCGACCGGCTCGCCGCCCGGTTGGCGATCCGCGGCGGCGGGCTGGAAACCGGGCACCTGTTGCTGGAGGTCGAGGGCGTGACCGGCTTGGCCGACTATGCCAGGGTATTGCGCCATCTCGAGGGCCTCGATGCGGTGCGCAGCCTGCGCCTGCGGGTGTTGCGGGCCGGCGTCATGCGGCTGCAGCTGGAAGTCGACGGCGGCGTGGCGGCACTGGCCCGCAGCCTGGCGCTGGGTCGCGTACTGGAACCGGTGGATGCGGCCGGCAGCCGCTATCGCCTGATGCCCTGAGGAGCCGACATGCGCTTCGAGGCGCGGCACATACCGAACCTGATCACCTTCTTCCGCTTCCTGCTGGTGGCGCCGGTGGTCTGGATGCTGCTTCGCGACGACTATGCCGCGGCCCTGATCCTGTTTCTGATCGCCGGCGCTTCCGACGGCCTCGACGGCTTCCTCGCCAAGCACTTCGGCTGGACCAGCCGGCTCGGCGGGCTCATGGATCCGCTGGCCGACAAGCTGCTGCTGGTGTCCTGTTATCTTGCACTCGGCTGGCAGGGACTGATCCCGGGCTGGCTGGTGGCGGTGGTGGTGGCCCGTGACCTGATCATCTTCTCGGGCGCGCTGGCCTACCACCGGCTGGTGGAACCGCTCACGGCCGAGCCGTCGGTGATCAGCAAGATCAATACCCTGTCCCAGATCCTGCTTGTGCTGGCGGTGCTGTTCGATGCCGGTGTCACGGCGTTGCCCGCCGACTGGGTGTCGACGCTGCTGTACACGGTGCTCGCCACCGCGGTACTCAGCGGCGCCGACTATGTCTGGAGCTGGGGCTGGCGGGCCTGGAATCGCAAGCACGGGAGCGGACGTTTTCCATGAACACGGCGCAACGCTGGTGGTGGCTGACGGCCATCCTGATCGCCGCGGTGCTGATCTACCTGCTGGCGCCGGTACTCACGCCCTTCCTGGTGGGTGCCCTGCTGGCCTATCTCGGTGACCCCTTGGTCGATCGCCTGGAACGGCGCATGCCACGCACGCTTGCGGTGGTGCTGGTGTTTCTGGGCATGTTCCTGGTCCTGGTGCTGATGCTGCTGTTCCTGGTGCCGGTACTGGAACGCCAGATCACGACCTTTGTGCAGCGGCTGCCGCTGTATCTGGACTGGGCGCAGACCCGGCTGTTGCCCGGGCTGGGTGGGCTGCTGGGCGTCGAGCCGGGACAACTGCTGGACACGGGCCGACTCAAGGCCGCGCTGGCCGCACACTGGAAAGAGGCCGGTGGCGTGGCCGCGACCCTGCTCAAGGCGGTGTCCACCTCGGGCGCGGCGGTGGCCGGCTGGCTGGCCAACCTGGTGCTGATCCCGGTCGTCACCTTCTACTTCCTGCGGGACTGGGATCACTTGATCGCGCACCTCCATCAGCTGCTGCCACGCACGCTGGAGCCGACGCTGGTGCAGATGGCGCGGGAGTCGGACGAGGTGCTGGGCGCCTTCCTGCGTGGCCAGTTCCTGGTCATGCTCTCGCTCGGAACAGTGTATTCCATCGGCCTGTGGCTGGTCGGCGTGGACCTGGCCCTGTTCTTCGGCATGCTCGCCGGTCTGGTCAGTTTCGTGCCCTATCTCGGCTTCATCATCGGCGTGCTGGCGGCCGGCGGCGCGGCGCTGGTGCAGTTCCAGTCGGTGATGCCGGTGCTGGGCGTGGTAGCGGTGTTCGGTGTCGGCCAGCTGCTGGAATCGCTGCTGTTCACGCCCTGGTTCGTGGGCGACCGCATCGGCCTGCATCCGGTCGCCGTCATTTTTGCGGTCCTGGCCGGCGGCCAGCTGTTCGGTTTCGTTGGCGTGCTGCTGGGCCTGCCGGTGGCCGCCGTGGTCATGGTGCTGCTGCGGCACATGCACCGGCGCTACCTGGACAGCGACCTCTACGCAGCGCGCCGTTCCTCCGGTGCAGACTGAACCATGGTCCGCCAGTTGCCCCTGGGCATCCGCCTGGCCGATGCCGCCCGTCTCGACAATTTCGTGGCCGGTCCCAATGCCGAGGCCGTGGCGGCCGTGCGCTCGCTGGTGGATTCGCCGGCCCCCGCCAGCCTGCTGCTGGCCGGTGCGCCCGGCAGTGGCCGCACCCATTTGTTGCAGGCGGCCTGCCGCCATGCCGGCGAGGCGGGTCTGGCGACGGCCTATCTGCCGCTGGAGATGGCAGGGGGCCGGATCGCGGAGGCGCTGGCCGGACTGGAGGCGCTGGAACTGGTCGTGCTGGACGACATCGACGTGCTTGCGGGAAAGGCCGCGGGCGAGCGTGCCCTGTTCAACCTGTTCAACGAACTGCGCGCGGCGGGCGGACGACTGCTGGCGAGCGCATCCGATCGCCCGGAACGACTTGGCTTCCGCTTGCCCGACCTGGTCTCGCGGCTCAACTGGGGCTTGTTCTATGCCCTGCGTCCGCTGGACGACGCGGCGCGCATGCAGGTGCTCAAGCGACGCGCGGCCGAGCGCGGGCTGGAACTCGGTGACGAGGTCTGCGGCTATTTGCTGAAGCGCTGCCCGCGGGACCTGCCGGCGCTGATGGCGCTGCTGGAACGCATCGACCGGGACTCGCTGGCGCGGCAGCGGCGCATCACGATCCCCTTTCTTCGCGAGACGCTTCGTCTTTGACGGCCTGCCGGGTTGCCCGCACATAGGCGATGCCGCCGATGAACCATAACAGGACCGCGAGCAGTTCGCCGCCGGCGAGCAGCCTGTCGGAAGGCGTGCTGTAGAGTTCGACCATGGCGTGGGTGAAATAGCCCAGCGCCAGGAACAGGCTCCAGGCCACGGTGTAGCGTCGTCCGTGCAGCAGGCCGCGCAGCGGCAGCAGCAGCGGTCCCACCAGCACCAGCAGCACGAAGGCGGTGGGCAGCCGCTCCGAGGGCGACAGGAAGCCGTACCAGGCCAGCAACAGCGCAAAGGTGCCGAGGTGACCGGCCTGGGTGATGCGCAAGGCCGATGTCGGATGCACCGGCTCAGTTCGCCAGCCGGGCGGCGGTTTCGGCCAGTCGCCGGCCCAGCGCGCGGCACAGCGACCTTTCCGCCTCGGTCAGCGGGCGGTCGCTGTCCGGGCCGGCCAGATGCGAGGGGCCGTAAGGCGTGCCGCCGGCATCGGTATGCAGCAGCTCCGTCTCGCTGTAGGGCAGGCCGAGGACCAGCATGCCGTGATGCAGCAATGGCAGCATCATCGACAGCAGGGTGCTTTCCTGGCCGCCGTGCATGCTGGAGGTGGAGGTGAACACGGCCGCGGGCTTGCCGATCAGTGCGCCCTGCAGCCACAGGCCGCCGGTGCCGTCGAGAAAGTGCTTGAGCGCGGCGGCCATGTTGCCGAAACGGGTGGGGCTGCCCAGGGCCAGCCCGGCGCATTCGCGCAGGTCGTCATGGCTGGCATAGGGTGGTCCCTCGGCGGGAATGCTGTCTTCGGTGGCCTCGCACACGGCCGATACCGCCGGTACGGTCCGCAGCCGCGCCTGCATGCCCGGGACCTGTTCGACGCCGCGTGCCACCAGCCGGGCCATTTCCGCAGTGGCCCCATGGCGGCTGTAGTAGAGCACCAGGATCTCGGCCATCAGAGGATCTCCAGCACCTGCTCGGGTGGGCGGCCGATGGCGGCGCGGTCGCCCCTGACCACGATGGGCCGCTCGATCAGCCGGGGGTGCTCGTGCATGGCCCGGATCAGGGTGGCATCCTCCAGGGTGGGGTCGTCCAGTCCCAGCGCCCGATACTGGGACTCCTTGCGTCGCATGAGTTCGCGCGGCGAGCGTCCCAGCAGTTTCAGCAGGCGGGCGATCTCCTGCTCGCCGGGCGGTGTCTTCAGGTACTCGACGATGCGCGGTTCGATGCCTCGCTCGCGCAGCAGCTCCAGGGTCTGGCGCGACTTGGTGCAGCGCGGATTGTGATAGATGACGACTTCCTGACTCATGGCTGGCCTCTCGATTGCGCGATCCGGTTTCGACAGGGAGACGGGATTATACGGCCAGTCGCTTGCGCGCGCTTGACCGGCTGCGAGTCCCGGTGCTAGTTTCGCGGCGAAGCGCGCCCCTTTCGGTCGCGCCCGGCCGGAGTTTTCGATCCCTTACATGCGTTACCTGCTGTTGTCCGCACTGCTCCTGTTGCTGGCCGCCTGTGCCACGGCACCCGTGCAGGAGATGAGCGATGCCCGTCAGGCCATCGCCTCCGCCGAGGCGGCCGGCGCGGAACAGCATGCCGGCGCGGTGCTGTCGCGGGCGCGGGCGCTGCTGGAGCGGGCCGAGCGGGAGTTGTCCGCCGGACAATACAAGGCGGCGCGCCAGGATGCCGAGCGGGCGAGGCGTGCGGCCATCGAGGCGCACGAGCTGACCCGCGAGGCCGCCGCAGGGAAGGAATAAACCGGCGCCTTCGCGAGTCTGCCTTTCTGAGAACAAGATCGCGTTTCGGTGGCCAGACCGCTGCTAAGTGGATGACCCAGATTGACATTTCTCCGAGCTGGGTGTTAGCTTCAGCGCTGATCCAGGTCAGCGGGAAACGTCTCGGGTTTCCGCCGTTCCGGTCGCGGATTCACCTCAACCATCACTGGAGATGAAGGTCATGAAATCTACGCACCCCGCCAAGTATTTCACCGTTGCCGCCCTTGCCCTCGGACTGGCCGTCGGCTGCGCCAGCCAGCAGCCGAAGCAGGAGGCGCCCACATCCGAATCCAGCGGGCCGAGCGCGGCCGTGACCCAGGCCATCGATGGCGCCAAGGCCGCGATCAAGGACGCCAAGGCGGTCGAGTACATCTGGCGCGATACCGAGAAGTTCCTCAAACAGGCGGAAGCGGCTGCGGCGGCCGGCGACGAGGCCAAGGCCATCAAGCTGGCGAACAAGGCGCGTGACCAGGCCCGGCTGGCGGTGGAGCAGTACTACATCGAGAAATCCAAGCCGATGCTGGCGCAGCTGTCCCGCTACAGCCTGAACGGCGACCAGAAGGCGCGCCGTGACGCCGCCGCCGAGGCTCTGCGCAATGGTGAGGGCAAGAAGGCCTACGACATCCTCAGCAAGCTGATGGCCGAACTCAAGGCGGCCAGCATCGAGTACACCGTGGTGCGTGGCGACAGCCTGTGGAAGATCTCCGGCAAGCCCGAGATCTACAACAATCCCTACCAGTGGCCGCTGATCTACAAGGCCAACAGCGCCCAGATCAAGGATGCCGACCTCATCTATCCGGGGCAGACCTTTTCCATCGACCGGAATCCCTCGGCGGCCGATGTTGATGCTGCCGTGCATCACGCCAAGACCCGGGGTGCCTGGACGCTGGGCGAGGTCGAGGAATCCGATCGCGCCTATCTGGGTGGTCTGAGCATCCGTTGAGACGCGTCGCCGGGATATGAAAAAGGGACCTTCGGGTCCCTTTTTTCTTGCTCGCGAACCCGGGTGATTGCCCGCGGTCAGGTCTCGAGCGTGAAACGTTCCTGGCCATGGCCGCGCTCGATCAGGCGACCGCAGCGCAAACGGGCGCGTTCGCCATTGATGTCCAGTTCCAGCAGCCGCTCTGGCCGGAACAGCCCGCGTGGGGCAACGAGAATGCGATAGCGATGGATGCCGTGGGCGAGTTCGCTCTCCAGCGCCGGCTGGAAGGCGACCTCTTGTCCGGTGTCGAGGGGGCGCACCGCGACCGGCCGTGCATCGTTGGCGATGTATTGGAGGCCGATGTCGGCGCCGTCCCCGGACTCGCGCTGATGCCAGCGGACCACGGCGACCAGCCAGTCGTGGCGGGCATGCGGCGGCGCCGGCAGCGTCACCAGCTGTCCCACGGGTAAACGCCCGGCGGCCTCGCCGGGCACGGCAACGGCCACACCCCCGGCGCTACGATTCAGCAGTTTGCCCTTGCAGGGGGGCTGCGCATGCATCTGGCGCGGCTCAATCGATTCGAAGCTCGCGGCGAGATCGATCTCGTCGCTGTCCTGATCGGCGTAGGCGCGTGGATCGAAGGCGCGGCCGGCATGCAGTCGGTAGGCTTCGAACAGGCCGGAATGCAGTTCCAGCGCGCCCTCCGCCTGCACCCGCGGCAGCTTGCGGTCGGCGCGATGTCGCAACTGAAGGGAAAGGTGGCGCAGGAGCTGGGCGGCATCACTGGCGTACAGGCGCCGTGACAGGCCCAGGTGCTCCGGGCTGGCACCGGCCTGCAGGCGTTGCTGGTCCTGTTCCAGCTTGGCACGCAGCGCACGGCCGTCGATCAGGCGCCAGAGACGGCGTTCGGTGCCGGACTCGGGCGGGTGCGCAAACTCGCCCGGCTCGCAATGCAGGCAAACGGCCAGATGGTCCTGGTCGGGCAGCTCGCCCTCGGGCAGCGGTGCGCAGTGCAGCGGGAATTCCAGGCGATCGAGATAGGCCAGCACCTCCCATACCTGTCCCGCTGGTACCCGGAAGGGATCGGCCAGTCGCAGCACGGCGGCCTCGGCCAGGGCGCGGTCGGCCGACAGCGGGTGGGTGGCAAAGGGAAAATCCGGATGCTCGGTGGCGGGAATCTCGTGGGATTCGGCATACACGAACAGCTGGCCCAGCTCCCGCCACAAGGTGGCTTCGGCAGGAAGATAGTGCTGATAGCGGCAGGCCAGCAGCAGATGGATCAGGTGCGCCGCCAGATTGATCGCCTGGTGCAGATGGTGCGGCCTGCCCCAGCGGCGGGGCTCGCCCTGGGCATCGTTGACGACGTACTTGTAGCCGATCAGCAGCTGTTCGGTGAAACCGTCCAGCAGTTGCAGCCGGTCGAGGTGCTCCGGGCCGGCGGTGGCACCGCGCAGCGCCTCGTGCAGGCGGCCGAAGGCGCGGGTGAAAGGCGCCAGCAGGGCCATGCGCCGGGTGGACGGCAGCGGCTGGTGGTTGATGTCGTGCAGCCGTTCGATCAGCCGCTGCGTGGTCTCGCGATCGCTGGTATAGGGCAGAGACTCGACCCAGGCCCGCAGTCGTTCGGGACGGGTATCGACGCCGGGTATGGCTTCCTGTCGAGGGACGGTGAGGAACAGGCTGGCGACATTCATCCGTTGACGGGTCTCCCGGGTTTCAGGCCGTGCTGACCGGTATGCCGGCGATGCGGTTGCGCCATTCGCGCGGCCCGGTTTCGTGGATGGAACGGCCGCGACTGTCGACGGCCACCGTGACCGGCATGTCGCGCACCTCGAATTCGTAGATGGCCTCCATGCCCAGGTCCTCGAAGGCGACCACCCGGGCGGCGCGGATCGACTTTGCCACCAGGTAGGCCGCGCCGCCGGTGGCGATCAGGTACACCGCGCCGTGGCGGCGGATGGCCTCGATGGCCTGCGGTCCGCGTTCGGCCTTGCCGATCATGCCCAGCAGGCCGGTATGGGCCAGCAGGGGTTCGGTGAACTTGTCCATGCGCGTGGCCGTGGTGGGGCCGGCGGGGCCGACCACCTCGTCGCCCACCGGGTCGACCGGGCCGACGTAATAGATGAAGCGATTGCGCAGGTCCACGCCCTCGGGCAGCGGCTCGCCGCGCTCGATCAGCTCGACCAGCCGCTTGTGGGCGGCATCACGGCCGGTGAGCAGTCGGCCGCTCAGCAGCAGTGTCTCGCCCGGCTGCCACTCGGCCACCGCCTCCCGCGTCACCTCGTCGAGGTCGACCCGCCGCGAGCCCCGGGTCGGGTCCCAGTCGATCTTCGGCCAGGTGTCCAGCGACGGCGGCTCCAGCCGTGCCGGGCCGCTGCCGTCGAGGGTGAAATGGATGTGGCGGGTGGCGGCGCAGTTGGGAATTACGGCAACCGGCTTGGAGGCGGCATGGGTCGGGTAGTCGAGCACCTTCACGTCCAGCACCGTGGTCAGGCCGCCCAGGCCCTGGGCGCCGATGCCGAGGGCATTGACCTTGTCGTAGAGTTCGAGGCGCAGTTCCTCGGCACGGCTGGCCGGTCCGCGTTCGCGCAGCGCCTGAATGTCGATGGGCGCCAGCAACGACTGCTTGGCCAGCAGCATGGCCTTTTCCGCAGTGCCGCCGATGCCGATGCCCAGCAGCCCGGGCGGACACCAGCCCGCGCCCATCGCCGGTACCTGCGACAGTACCCAGTCGACCACGCTGTCGCTGGGATTGAGGATGGCGAACCGCGCCTTGTTCTCCGAGCCGCCACCCTTGGCGGCGAGGAAGAATTCGATCCGGTCCCCCGGCACCAGCTCGAAATGCACCACGGCCGGGGTATTGTCCCCGGTGTTGCGTCGCGCGCCGTCCGGATCCGACACCACCGAGGCGCGCAGGGGATTGTCCGGGTTGGTATAGGCATCGTGCACCCCCTGGTTGATCAGGTCTTCCAGCGATGCGTCCGCATCCCAGCGGGCATCGCGGCCGACGCGCACGAAGGCGGTGACGATGCCCGTGTCCTGGCATACCGGGCGGTGACCCTCGGCGCTCATGCGCGAGTTGATCAGGATCTGGGCAATGGCATCCCGGGCCGCCGGTGATTCCTCGCGCAGATAGGCCTCGTGCAGGGCCCGGATGAAATCGGGCGGATGATAGTAGGAAATGTACTGCAGGCCGTCGGCGACACTGGTGACGATGTCCTGGGCGGAAATGCGTTTCATCGAAGCTCCGGGATGGAACCTTTTGCAGTGGTCGGGCGTCTTGTTCATCAAGGCCTCGCCTGCCGGGTGTGCTTGTCCGGTGTGCGTGGCCTGTCGGGATCCCTTGAACCGATTGTAGTCGTCCCCGGCCACCAAGAAACCACACTCGGCATGTTGCTTGCAAGTGGGTCAGGGCGGTGGCAGGGTAGGCGGCCGAGGAAACACGCCATGAGATGGTTACGGATGCGATACCTGCTGCTCCCCCTTTTGCTGCTGGCCGGGCTTGCCCATGCCGGCATCGACTTCAGCCTGCCCGACGTCGAGGGCAAGCCCCGTTCCCTGTCGGAGTTTCGCGGCAAGTGGGTGGTGGTGAACTACTGGGCCACCTGGTGCCCGCCCTGCCTTGAAGAGATCCCGGATCTGGTGGATTTTCACGAACGGCACAAGGACGGGGATGCTGTGGTGCTCGGCATCAACTACGAGGACATCGACCCCCGCCGGCTGCGGGCCTTCATAGAGGAATACTTCATCAGTTATCCGGTGCTGGTGAGCAGCGACATGGCGCCACCGCATCCGGACATGCCCGTGGGAGGGCTGCCGACGACCTACATCATTTCTCCCGAAGGCGAACTGGTGGCGCGGCAGGTGGGTACCGTCACTGCCGAGCTGCTCGAGAAGTACCTGGCCCGCAAGCAGCAGGAACGCGCCGGAGCTGAGGGGAAGTAGGTCATGTGGCAAAGGGTGTTCGCGGGCCTGTTGTGCGCTCTGTTGCCGCTGGCCGGTAGCGCCATCGAGCTGCGCGATCCGCAGACACACTTCTTCGAGACCACGCTGGGCGACTTCCGCGAGGAACTGGTCGCGGCGCGCGAGGCGGGGAAGCAGGGTATCCTGCTGTTCTTCGAACTGGACGAGTGCCCCTTCTGCCATCGCATGAAGGAGACGGTCCTCAACCGCAGTGACGTCCAGGACTACTATCGCAGTCACTTTCGCATCTTCGCCGTGGACATCGAGGGTGACGTGCCCATCGTCGACTTCGACGGCAATGAAACCACCGAAAAGGACTTCGCCTTCCGCCAGCATCGGGTACGGGCCACGCCGGTGTTCCTGTTCTTCGACCTCGACGGCAAGCCCGTTGCGCGCTACACGGGAGCGACCCGAGACGCCGAGGAATTCCTGCTGCTGGGAGAATACGTGGTCAGCGGCGCCTGGCGCACGCAGAGCTTTACGCGCTACAAGCGCCAGCGGCGCGCGCAGGACCGAGAGGGGGCTGGGTGAGGCGACACGCCGGTGTGTCGGTCCCGCGATTGCTGCCGGGCGTGATGGCGCTGGTATCGGCGCTGTTCGCCCACGCCGCGCCCGATACACTCCCCGAGCCGCTGACCCTGCGGGCTGCCCTGGCTGCGCTGGTACCCGACCACCCCGATCTGGCGCGTGCCGACGCTGAAAGTGCCCTGGCCCGGGCCGAACGCGATGCCGCCGAGGCGCGCTACGGCCTGAGTGCCACGCTCGAGGCCGAGGCCCGCTACATCGATCCCTCCCCGCTGGCGCCCGACCCGGACCACAACGATTCCCGTGCCGGCCTCGAATTGCGCAGGCGCTTCTACGATTTCGGTCGGACCGCAGCGTTGCACGCGGCCGGCGAGGCGCTGGTCGGCAGCCGCGCCGAGCGTGCCCGGGCCGCGTGGCAGGCGCGGCGGCTGGATGTCATGGCCCGTTTCTTCGACGTGCTGCTGGCAGACCTGGCCTTCCGGGTGCAGGATGAGGCCATGGCCATTGCCTATGTGCGCCTCGACCGCGCCCGCGACCGCCATGAGCTGGGTCAGGTCTCCGATATCGAGCTGCTGGAATTCGAGACCCGCTACCAGGAGGTGCGCGAAGCCCGCTTCGCCGCCCAGGCGCGGCAGCGGGTGAGCCGCGTGCAACTGGCCGAGGCCCTGGGCCGTCCCGGCGCCATGCCCTCGGTGCTGATCGAACCGGATCTGTCCGCCGTGCTCGCGCGCGCCCAGCCCGAGGTTACCGCCATGATGGCAGAGGTCGCCGCCGACAGCCCGGAGCTGCGTGCCCTGCGCATCGAACTGGCGGCCGCCGAGGCCCGTCGCGAGGCGGCCATGGCGCAGAACCGGCCGGTGCTGAGTGGCCGGATAGGTAGCTATCGCTACAGCCGGGACTTCGGCTCGCGCGATCGCTGGCGCGCGGGCATCATTCTGGAATGGCCCTTCCATGACGGTGGGCGGCGCCAGGCGGCGACTGCCGCCGCGCAGGCCGAGCGCGACCGGCTGGCAGCCGAGCTGCGTGCCCGGGAAAGCGCCTTGCGATCGCGGGTGGCGGAACTGGTCGAGCGGCTTGCGGTATTGCGCGCGGCGCGGGATGCCGCCCGTACCCGCAGCGATTATCGCGAGTTGTATCTCGACCGCAGTCGGGCCCTGTACGAAATGGAAGTCGCCACGGATCTGGGCGACGCCATGGTGCTGTCCACCGAGGCGCGGCTGCGCCAGGCCGAGGCCGACTATGCCTACTGGCTGGCCTGGGCCGAACTGGATGCCCTGCGCGGGCGACTGGGCGAGGAACCCTGACATGAGGCAGGCGAGCATGAAATGGATCGTGGCCTGGACATGGTGGTTGCTGGCCGGGCCGGCACTGGCGGAGCGCTGGAGCGGGCGGCTGGCCTGGGTCGACATCACCCGCCTGTCGACCGGGGTCTCGGGCATGGTCGTGGCGGTTTCGGCGCGGCCGGGCGACCGGGTTGCCGAGGGCCAGTCGCTGCTGAAACTGGACCAGTCGGCCTTCCGGGCACGGTTGGCAGCGGCCGGCGCCGAGATCGAGAAGGCCGCGGCCGAGCGTGACGAGGCCAGGCGGGAGCTGGATCGCGCCCGCGAGCTGTTCGAGCGCACCCTGCTCTCGGTGCGCGAGCTGCAACTGGCCGAGATCGGTCTCGCGCGGGCCGAGGCGGCGCTGCGCGCGGCCCGTGCCCGGAAAGCCGCAGCCGAATTCGATCTGCGTTACAGTGAAATCCGCGCGCCCTTTGCCGGCCGCGTCGTGGCCCGCGACGTGATGCCGGGCGAGCGGGTGTCGGTGGAGGAATGCCCGAGGCCATTGTTGATACTGGCGCGTGGTGACCGGATGGCGGTGCGTTTCGCGCCCGGCGACGCTGTGCCGGCGGTGGGCGACAGCCTGCGGGTGACGGCGGGCGGCGCGAGCTGGACGGCGCGGCTGGTGCGCATCGAGACCGGGGCCGACGGCGAGCCGCTCGCAGTCGCGGAATTCGAAACCGACCGCCCCTTGCAGGCCGGTCTGCCCGTCGAGGTGCGGCGCCCGTGATCGTTGCCCGCCGTTGCCGGGTGACGGGCCGCGTGCAGGGGGTCTTCTATCGCGCCAGTACCCGCCGTCAGGCCGAGGCGCTGGGGGTGTCCGGTCATGCCATAAACCTGCCGGACGGCGCCGTCGAGGTGCTCGCCGTGGGTCCGGCCGAGGCCGTCGAGGCACTCTGCGCCTGGCTGTGGGCGGGGCCGCCTGCGGCGGCCGTGCGCGAGGTGCGTTGCGAGGTGCTGGACCCGCCGCCGGCGGTGCGGGGCTTTGCGACCGGCTGAAGCCGATCTTCCGCACTGCGCGGATGGTGACGCAGCTTGTGCAGGATGGGCAAAGGCGCGTAGCGACGTGCCCATCAGAGTTTTACCGCTGTTGTGATGGGCACGGCCCTCCGGGCCTTTACCCATCGTACCCGCCCTCGCGAGGCCGGTCGCTAGCCCGCATATTGCACCAGGTCGGAAGCGGGCGGGAGCCAACTTGTTGTCCTGGTACGTAATGAACCGGATTTTTTGCCCATGGCCCGGAGTACGATTTGTGCCCGCCCGCTTCCTGCTGCGGCCCTGGCGGATTTTCGCTCGGCCTCGGGGGTGCTTCACTCAAGCCGTAGCGACGGCTACGGCTTGAGCGCCAGCTCTCCCCGAGCCCGGCTGCAAATCCGCCATCATCCGCAGCCTCTGGTGCAATATGCGGGCTAGCTGTGATCTTCCAGTAGGTTGTTCACTCGGGGTTTACCCGGAGAATTGGAGGTGCAACCCAAACCAATGCTTCGAGGACCCCGAATGAACAGCCATAAAAATGCCCGATTAACCGT
>NZ_JALTON010000058.1 GCF_027000115.1 Thiohalobacter sp.
GTGCGCGACTTCACCATCAGGGCCCGGGCGGGCAACAGACCGCCCATATCACAGAGGCCGAATATATGCAGGCAACCGACCCCACCTGTCTTCCGGCGTCTTGCAAAACGGGGGAGTCCATATATGTCTTCCGTGGCGCTCTTTCTTCCGGCGCCCGGCTTAGCCCCCGCGCAGCGACTTCCAGTGGTTGATCAGGCCATTGGTCGAGGCGTCATGGCCGGTGACCTCGGCGCCGTCTTCCAGTTCGGGGAGGATGGCGCGGGCGAGCTGCTTGCCCAGTTCCACCCCCCACTGGTCGAAGGAATTGATGTTCCAGATCACGCCCTGGACGAAGATCTTGTGCTCGTAGAGCGCAATCAGGCTGCCCAGGGTGCGCGGCGTGAGGCGCCGATAGAGGATGGCGTTGGTCGGCCGGTTGCCCGGGAACACCCGATGGGGAAGCAGCCGCTCCAGGGCCTCGCCGGACAGGCCCTGCGCCGCCAGCTCCGCCCGCGCCTCGGCCTCGGTGCGTCCGCGCATCAATGCCTCGGTCTGGGCGAAGAAGTTGGACAGCAGAATGCGATGATGCGCGTCCAGCGGATGCTGCGGCTCGGCGGCAGCAATGAAATCCGCCGGGACCAGCCGCGTGCCCTGATGGATGAGCTGGTAGAAGGCATGCTGGCCGTTGGTACCCGGTTCGCCCCAGATCACCGGGCCGGTGTCATAGTCCACCACCTGCCCGTTGCGGTCCACGCGCTTGCCGTTGCTCTCCATGTCCCCCTGCTGGAAATAGGCGGGGAAGCGGTGAAGGTACTGGTCGTAGGGCAGCAGGGCGTGGGTCTCGGCGCCGAAGAAGTTGATGTACCAGATGCCGAGCAGCGCCAGCAGCACCGGCAGGTTGTCTTCCAGGGGCGCCGTGCGAAAGTGCTCGTCCATGGCATGGGCGCCCTCGAGCAGGGCCTCGAAGTTGTCCATGCCGATGTACAGGGCAATGGACAGGCCGATGGCCGACCACAGCGAATAGCGCCCGCCCACCCAGTCCCAGAAACGGAACATGTTGCGGGTATCGATGCCGAATGCGGCCACGGCCTCGGCATTGGTGGACACCGCGACGAAGTGGCGTGCGATGGCAGCGTCATCGCCGGCAGCCTCCAGCAGCCAGCGCCGGGCCGTGCGGGCATTGGTCAGGGTCTCCTGGGTGGTAAAGGTCTTGGAGGCCACGATGAACAGGGTACGCGCCGGGTCCAGGCCCTTGAGCGTTTCGTGAATGTGGGCGCCATCCACGTTGGACACGAAATGCACCCGCAGCGGGCCGCCCCAGGGCTTCAGCGCCTCGGTGACCATCAGCGGCCCGAGATCCGAGCCGCCGATACCGATATTGACCACATCGGTAATGGGGCTGTCGTCGTAGCCTCGCCATTCGCCGCGCCGTACCCGGTTGCTGAACGCACGCATCTGCGCCAGCACGGCATTGACTTCGGGCATCACGTCCTCGCCATCGACCTCGATGGGGCGGTTGCTGCGGTTGCGCAGCGCCACGTGCAGCACGGGTCGGTTCTCGGTGAAGTTGATCCGGTCGCCACGGAACATGCGCTCGATCCAGGCCGGCACGTCGCGCTCGCGGGCCAGATCCAGCAACAGCGCCAGCGTCTCCTCGGTGATGCGGTTCTTCGAGAAATCCAGCAGCAGATCCTCGAAGCGCCGGGAAAAGCGCCGGAAACGGTCCGGGTCGGCGGCAAACCAGTCGCGCATGTGCGCGTCCCGGATCTCGTAATAGTGGTCGGTCAGCGCCTGCCAGGTGCTGCCGTGGGTCAGTTCACTCATGGGCGGGCAGAGGGTCCTTCATGGCTGCGGATCAGGCCGGGCTGTCGTCGAGGGTATTGCGCCAGCGCTGGTCGTCACGGATGAAAAGACGATTTGCCTCGGGCGGCCCCCAGCTCCCGGCCGGGTAGGTGTGGATGTAGTCGCGCTCCACCGACCAGACCTTGAGGATGGGATCGACCACCTTCCAGGCCCAGTTGACCTCGTCGTAACGCAGGAACAGCGAGCGGTCACCGTCGATCACGTCCAGCAGCAGCGCCTCGTAGGCATCGAGCCCGTAGGCAGCGATCCCGCAGCTTGCTGCGTCAAGGCGTTGGGTCTGGGTGCGCATTTCCAGCCCCGTTTCCTTGACCTGGAGTTCGATGCGCACGCACTCGTTGGGCTGGATGTTGAGCAACAGCCAGTTGGGTTCCAGTCGCTCGATGTGGGTCTCCCGGAACAGTTGCTGCGGCGGGTGCTTGAAACGGATGCTGACCATGGAGTTGGCCTGGGCCATGCGCTTGCCGGTGCGCAGGTAGAAGGGCACGTTCCGCCAGCGCCAGTTGTCGATGAACAGCTTGAGCGCGCAATAGGTCTCCGTCGAACTGTCCGCGGGCACGCCCTCCTCTTCCAGGTAACCGGGCACCTTCTCGCCATCGACCACGCCCGCCGCGTACTGGGCGCGGAAGGCGTGGGCGTGCACCGCATTCTGCGGAATCGGTCGGATGGAGCGCAGCACCTTGACCTTCTCGTCGCGCAGCGACTCGGCATCCAGATTGGCCGGCGGCTCCATGGCCACCAGGGTCAGCATCTGCAGGAGGTGACTCTGCACCATGTCGCGCAGCGCACCGGCACCGTCATAGTAGCCGGCGCGCCCCTCGATGCCGCGCGACTCGGCATGGCTGATCTGCACATGGTCGATGTAGTTGCGGTTCCACAGCGGCTCGAGCATCAGATTGGCGAAGCGGAACACCAGGATGTTCTGGACCGTGCCCTTGCCCAGATAGTGATCGATGCGGTAGAGCTGCTGCTCGGTCCAGTCCCGGTGCAGGCGCTGATGCAGGATCTCGGCGCTCTCCAGGTCGTAGCCGAAGGGCTTTTCGATGACCACCCGGCGCCAGCCGCCATCCTCGACATTGAGCCCGACGGCAGCCAGCGAGCGGCTGACCACGCCGAAGTCGGCAGGGCTGATGGACATGTAGAAGGCGATGTTGAGCGAGAATTCCGGCCCGTTCTCCAGCCGCGCGCGCAGCCCGCTGTACATGGCGTCGTCGGTGAGATCGCCGGCAAAGAAGTACAGCCGGTCGCGGAACCGCGGCCAGACCTCGGGGTCCAGGCCGCCGCGCGCGCGCGGCGACAGCATCTGCTCGACCTCGTCACGCCAGCGGGCATCGTCCCAGTCCCGCCGGCCGATACCCAGGATGTGCGTGCCCTCCGGCAGGCGCCCGGCCTGATCCAGGTGATAGAGCGCGGGCAACAGCTTGTTGCGCGCCAGATTGCCGGTGGCGCCGAAGATGACAAAGGTGCAGGGGTCGGCCATGGATGCTCCCGGGGCAGAATTCAGCGCCTGACAATGCCGTGGCCGCCGAAGGCCTTGCGCATCATGGCCAGCAGACGATTGGCATAGCCTTCCTGGTCCTGGCTGGCGAAGCGCATGGCCAGTGCCATGCTGATCACCGGCAGCGCCACGCCTTGGTCGATGGCCTCGACGGCGGTCCAGCGACCCTCGCCGGAATCGGCCACCACCGGCGCGACATCGGCCAGTTCCTGGTCCTCGGCCAGGGCCTCGGCGGTCAGGTCCAGCAGCCAGCTTCGCACCACCGAGCCGTGCCGCCACAGCTCGCTGATCTGGGCCAGGTCCAGGCCGTACTCGTCCTTGCCGCGCAACAGCGCAAGCCCCTCGGCCAGCGCCTGCATCATGCCGTACTCGATGCCGTTGTGGACCATCTTGGTGAAGTGACCGGAGCCGATGGGACCCACGTGCGCCCAGCCGCGGTCGGGCGCGGGCGCCAGCACCCGCAGCGCCGGTTCCAGCAGCGACACGGCGGCGTCGCTGCCGCCCACCATCAGGCAGTAGCCATTGTCCAGACCCCAGATGCCGCCGGAGGTGCCGGCGTCGACGAACTCGATGCCGGCCTCGCCCAGCCAGGCGCCGCGCCGCTCGCTGTCGTGATAGTTGGCGTTGCCACCGTCCACGACCAGATCACCGGCATCGAGCAGCTCGCGCAGCCGCACCAGGTGGCTCTCGGTGACCTCGCCCGCCGGCAGCATCACCCAGACCACGCGCGGCGCGGACAACCTGCCGACCAGGTCCTCGACCGAGTCCGCCGGCTCCAGGCCTTCCTCGCGTGCCAGCGTCTGCACGATTTCCGGACTGCGATTGTAGCCGACCACCTCGATGCCACCACGCCGCAGGCGCCGTGCCATGTTGGCACCCATGCGACCCAACCCGATCATCCCCATGCGCATCTTGGCTCTCCCTGGTCCGCCGCTCCGGGCACCAGTATAGAACGCCTCGTCGTCCGACGTCAGACGACCGGGCATCTTGACCCCGCTGACCCGCTCGCGCAGGCTTGCGCCTTTACCCCGATGGATGCCACATGAAGATCCTGTTCGCCAGCAGCGAGGCCGTACCCCTGGTCAAGACCGGTGGCCTGGCCGACGTCTCCGGCGCCCTGCCCCAGGCCCTGCGCCGGCAGCATCAGGACGTGCGCCTGGTGCTGCCGGCCTACCGCAGCGTGCTGGACAGGGTCGGGGATTGCAGTACAGTCGCGCGACTGGTGGTCCACGGCCAGCCAGTGGACCTGCTGGAAACCCGGCTCGATGACAGCCGCGTGCCGGTCTATCTGGTGCATACGCCCGCCCTCTATGACCGACCCGGCAATCCGTACGTGGGCGCGGACGGCCAGGACTGGCCGGACAATGCCGACCGTTTCGCCCATCTCGCACGGGTGGTGGTCGAAATCGCCACCGATCGCGCGGGACTGCGCTGGCAGCCCGAACTGGTGCACTGCAACGATTGGCAGACGGCGCTCGCACCGGCGCTGCTCAGCCGCGAGGTCAAGCGCCCGGCGACCCTGTTCACCATCCACAATCTTGCCTACCAGGGCCTGTTCGACTGGCCTACCCTGCAGCGGCTCGGCCTGCCCGAGGAATGGTGGTCCTGGCAGGCACTGGAGTTCCACGGGCACCTGTCGTTCATCAAGGGCGGGCTGGCCTTTGCCGACTGGATCAGCACCGTGAGTCCGACCTATGCCCGCGAAATCCGCACGCCCCGGTTCGGCTATGGCCTCGAGGGCCTGCTGGAGCACCGTGCCGATCGTCTCGGCGGCATCCTCAATGGCGTCGACTACAGTGTCTGGGACCCCCGCCACGATCCGCTGTTGCCGGCTACCTACAACGGCCGCTCGCTGGCCGGCAAGCGCCGCTGCCGGGAGGCATTGCAGCAGCGCTTCGACCTGGATACGAACGCCGCGGCGCCCCTGTTCGCCCATATCGGCCGGCTGGTCGAACAGAAGGGCGTCGACCTGATCCTCGACTGCCTGCCGAAGCTGCTGGCCGAGGGCGCGCAACTGGTGGTGCTGGGCAGCGGTGATGCGCGCCTGGAGGCGGCCCTGCGCGCGGCGGCGACGAAGACACCCGGCCGGGTCGGCGTACACATCGGATACGACGAAGCGCTGGCCCACCTCATCGAGGCCGGCGCCGACAGCTTCCTCATGCCTTCGCGCTTCGAGCCCTGCGGCCTCAACCAGCTCTACAGCCTGCGCTACGGCACCGTGCCGGTGGTGCATCGCACCGGTGGCCTGGCCGACTCGGTGGTCGACACCACGGAGGAGACGCTGGCCGCAGGCAGCGCGACCGGCTTCCAGTTCGACATGCCAACCGCCGAGGCCCTCGCCGGCGCGCTGGAGCGGGCACTGGATGCCTGGCGCCAGCCAAAGCTGTGGCGGCAACTGGTCGCGTCCGGCATGCGCCAGGACTTCAGCTGGACGCGCAGCGCGCGCAGCTACCTGGAACTCTATCACCGCATCCTGTCGTCGCCGCGACACCCGGCGCCGGCCTGACAACGCCCTGATCCGGTGCGCCGGGTGCAGGATTACTCGGCTTCCAAGCTGGGCTATAATGCGCGCTCTTTGCCCGGGCTCGGGCGCCGATTCGCCGTGCAACCCCATGATCGATCAACCACGCGACAAGGAATTGCGGTCCCGTGTCCGCCTGTTCGGCAACCTGCTGGGCAACGTCCTGCGCCAGCATGCCGGCGGGCAGATCCTGGCGGCGGTGGAAACCCTGCGCAAGGGCTTCATCCGCCTGCGTTCACACGACGACCCGGACCTGCGCCAGCACCTGATCGAGCTGATAGATCGCCTGGACCCGGAGACGCTCACGCATGTAGTACGGGCCTTCAACGTCTACTTCAGCCTGGTCAACATCGCCGAACAGGCCTTCCAGTACCGCCAGCGCCAACGCCAGTTGTCCGGGGGCGGGCCGCTGTGGCTGGGCTCCTTCGACGACACCCTGCGCCGGTTCCGGCAACAGGGCATCGAGCCGGAACAACTGCGCGAACTGTTCGCACAGACCCGCTACATCCCGGTCTTCACCGCCCATCCCACCGAGTCCAAGCGCCGGACCATCATGGAATCGCTGCGTCGCATCTACGAAACGGCCGAACAGCTCGACCGCGGGCGCATCAGCCGGGAGCAGCGACAGGACATCATCGATGCCATCGAGGCCGAGATCCAGATCCTGTGGAAGACCGACGAAGTGCGCGCCCAGCGGCCACGGGTCAAGGACGAGATCCGCAACGGCCTCTACTATTTCCGCGAGAGCCTGTTCGAGGCCGTGCCCCAGACCTGCCGCAATCTCGACAAGGCCCTGACACGCATCTACGGCCCGGATCACGGCGTGGAGGTCAGCGGGCTGTTGCGTTTCGGCTCCTGGATCGGCGGCGACCGCGACGGCAACCCCTACGTGAAGCCGGAGACCACCGAAACGGCGCTGCGCCTGCACATGCGCGAGGTGCTCTGCCACTATCTGCGCCTGCTCGATGAACTGCGCCATCGCCTGACCCAATCCAGCCGCCTGATCACGCCCAGCGAGGCCTTCAGCGCCAGTCTGGCCACCGACAACGAACATTACGGGGCACGCTGCTTCGGCGACCACCCCCATCGCTTCGCCACCGAGCCCTACCGGCGCAAGCTCTATATCATGCGCTACCGGCTGCGGCAGACACTGCGCGCAGTCAGCGCCCGCCTCGACGGCGAGGACTGCGGCGACTGTACCGACCGCTATTGCAGCGAGCATGAACTGCTGAGCGACCTGCGCCTGATCCGGGACTCGCTGATATCGCACGGTGACGCACGCATCGCGGCCGGACGTTTGCAGGATGTCATCCGCACCGTCGAGACCTTCGGCTTCTTCCTCATGCAGCTCGACATCCGCCAGGAGTCCAGCCGGCACACCGAAGCAGTCGGCGAAATCTGTTCCGCAGCAGGACTGGGCGATTACATGGCCCTCGACGAAGCGTCACGCTGCGAACTGCTGGCAGGGTGCATCGCCGCCGGCGACCCGCCGACACTGGCGCGTGACCGGCTAACCGACGGCACGCGGGAAACACTGGAAGTCTTCGACGTCATCCGCCGCATGCATGCCGAGGTCAGCCCCGAGGCCTTCGGCAACTACGTCATCTCCATGACCCACAGCGCCAGCCATGTGCTCGAGGTCATGTTCCTGGCCTGGTGCTGCGGCCTGGCCGGCCGGCGCGACGACGAATGGTTCTGCCAGGTGCGGCCCAGCCCGCTGTTCGAGACCATCGAGGACCTCGCCCACGTCGAAACGGTGCTCACCGCGCTGCTCGGCAACGACACCTATCGCGCCCTGCTCGCCGCCTCCGGCAACCAGCAGGAGGTCATGCTGGGCTATTCGGATTCGTGCAAGGATGGCGGCATCCTGGCCTCGAGCTGGAGCCTGTACGAGGCGCAGCAGAAGATCATTGCCATCACCGGCCGCATGGGCGTGGGCTGCCGCCTGTTCCATGGCCGCGGCGGCACGGTGGGCCGCGGGGGCGGCCCCACCCACGAGGCCATCCTCGCCCAGCCACCGGGGACAGTGCATGGCCAGATCAAGTTCACCGAACAGGGCGAGGTGCTGTCCTACAAGTACGGCCATCCGGTCACGGCCGTGTACGAACTGACCATGGGCCTGACCGGCCTGATGAAGGCCAGCCGTTCCCTGATCGCGCCGGTCGAACCCGACCGGCCGGAGGACCAGGCCCTGATGGCGGAACTGGCCGGCATCGGCGAGCGCGCCTACCGCGACCTGGTCGACCGCACCGAAGGCTTCCTGGACTATTTCTACGAAGTCTGCCCGGTGGACGAGATCGGCATGCTCAACATCGGCTCGCGGCCCAGCCATCGCAATCGTGCCAATCGTTCCAAGGAATCCATCCGCGCCATCCCCTGGGTGTTCGGCTGGGCGCAGTCGCGCCACACCCTGCCGGCCTGGTACGGCATCGGCTCGGCACTGGCGGAGTGGCGGGGCTCGGATCCCGCGCGACTGGAACGCCTGCGCGGCCTGTACCGGGAATGGCCCTACTTCCGCGCCCTGCTCAGCAACACCCAGATGGCGCTGTTCAAGGCCCAGATGGACATCGCCCGCGAGTACACCCGACTGGCACACGACCAGCAACAGGCCCAGGCCATCTTCGAACGCATCCGCGGCGAGTATGAACGGACCCTGACCGAGGTACTGGCCGTCGCCGACATCGAAGTACTGCTGCAGGAGAACCCCGGCCTGCACCTGTCGCTGCTGCGGCGGGATCCCTACCTGGATCCGCTGAACCACATCCAGATTGCGCTGCTGGCCCGCTATCGCAACGAGGGACTGCCGGAAGAGGAACGGGAACGCTGGCGCGATCCGCTGCTACGCTCCATCAACGCTATCGCCGCGGGGATGCGCAACACCGGCTGATTGCAGAACGCCCCATCCCGGGCCGCCGGGATGGCGCGCGAGTGGCATCCGGGCGAAACCCGGATATCAGGAAACCGCCTGAACAGGGATGCTGTCGCCGATGCGGGTGATGCGGTTGTCGGCATCCAGATACACCAGCGTGGGACGAAAGTTCGCCGCCTCCTGCTCGTCCAGCATGGCGTAGGCGCAGATGATCACCCGGTCGCCCGGCGCGGCCCGGTGCGCCGCGGCACCATTGACCGAAATGATCCCGGAATGGGCCTGGGCGCGGATGGCATAGGTGGAAAAACGTTCGCCATTCGCGAGGTTGTAGATCTCGATGCGCTCGTATTCACGGATGCCGGCGGCGTCCAGCAGGGCGCTGTCGATGGCGCAGGACCCCTCGTACTCGAGTTCCGAGTGAGTGACGTGCGCCTTGTGGAGCTTGGCCTTGAGGAGAGTGAGCTGCATGCCGGATCACCTGCCTGTGGGGACGGCGAATTATCCCCAATCGCCCCCGGATTGGCAAGGTTAGCGCGTTAAATCAACTGCTTACCACGGGGATATTGTCGATCAGGCGGGTCCGCTCACCGAGCCAGGCGGCGGCCAGCAGGCGAAAGGCGCGATCGGCCGCGGTCGGCGGCTCCAGATCCGGGCGGCGGATGCTGAGGTAGTCGGGGCGGAAGCCGGCCTCGGCCAATGTCTGCACGCCCTCCGCCTCCAGGACGGCGAAGTCCCGTCGTCCGGCCTGCAGGGCCTCGCCGAGCCGGCACAGGGTCCGGTACAGCAGGGGCGCCCGCGCCCGCTCCTCTGCGCTGAGGTACTGGTTGCGCGAACTCATGGCCAGGCCGTTCGGCTCGCGGCAGACCGGGGCACCGATGATCGCCACCGGGAAGTCCAGGTCCTCGACCATGCGCCGGATCACCAGCAGTTGCTGGTAGTCCTTCTCCCCGAACACGGCCAGGTCCGGCTGCACGATGTGGAACAGCTTGGCGACCACGGTCGCCACCCCGGTGAAGAAGCCGGGCCGCGAGGCCCCGCACAGGATGTCACCCAGGCCGGGCACCGTGATCCGCGTGGTGGCCTCGCGCGGCCGCGGATAGAAACTCGCCTCGTCGGGTGCGAACAGCAGGTCTACGCCCAGCTCCGTGAGCGCCGCCCGATCCGCATCCAGGGTGCGCGGGTAGCTGTCGAAGTCCTCGTTGGGCCCGAACTGCAGCGGGTTCACGAACACGCTCACCACCACCCGGTCGGCACGCGCCTGCGCCATCCGCACCAGCGACAGATGCCCCTCGTGCAGGTTGCCCATGGTGGGCACGAAGCCGATGCGATCGCCGCCCCGCCGCCACTCGGCGATCCGGGCACGGGTCTCGGCGACAGTCGCGGTCTCGAGCAGCCGGGTCATGCGTATGCCTCCTCCGGCCCCGGGAAGTCACCGGCCTTCACCGCCCGCACATAGGCCGTGAGGGCGGCCGGAACGCTGTCCCGGCCGGCGAGAAAGTCGCGCACGAAACGCGGCCGGCGGCCGGGGGTGATGCCCAGCAGGTCATGCAGCACCAGCACCTGGCCGTCGCAGTCGGCGCCGGCGCCGATGCCGATGGTGGGCACGGCAAGATCCCGGCTGATTGCCGCGGCCAGCGGCGCGGGAATGCACTCCAGTACCAGCAGCCCGATGCCGGCCTCGGCCAGCACCTCGGCATCGGCGCGGATGCGTGCCGCCTGTTCCGGTTCCCGACCCTGCACCCGATAGCCGCCCAGCCGCCGTACCGACTGCGGCAACAAGCCGAGGTGGCCGCACACCGGGATGCCGGCGGCCAGCAGCGCCCGAATCACGGGCAGCATCTCCGAGCCACCCTCCAGCTTGACCATCTGTGCGCCGCCGTCCTCGACCAGCCGCCGGGCGTTGGCGACGGCCTGCTCGACGCTGGCATAGCTCGCGTGCGGCATATCCACGACCCGCAGCATGGGACCGGCGGCACGGGCCACCGCGCGGGCATGGTAGATCATGTCAGCCAGGCTCACCGGGAGGGTACTGTCCTGGCCCTGCACCACCATGCCCAGGGAATCGCCGACCAGCACCACGTCCACTCCGGCCTCCGCGAGGCGTGCGGCGAAGCTGGCATCGTAGGCGGTCAGGCAGGCAATCTTCTCGCCCGCCGCCTTCATGGCCTGCAGACCTGCCAGGGTCACCTCCGGCCGCGCTTCGTTCACGGCATCCTCACAGCGCCACCGGCGCCGGATTGAAATAGTGACGGCCGCTGCGCACCCGGCGCACCTCGCGCAGCAGCGCCTCGTAGTCGGCATCGTTGCCGGCCAGATCGATGTGCGCGGCGTTGACGATCAGCAGCGGCGCGTCGCTGTAGTGGTGGAAAAAGTGGGCATAGGCATCCGAAAGCCGGCGCAGGTAATCGGGATCGACGCGCTGCTCGAAGTCGCGGCCTCGCTTCTGGATGCGCTGCATGAGCACGTCCACCGGTGCCTGCAGATAGATCACCAAGTCAGGCCGGGGCGCGTCCAGCGTCATATGCGCATACACCTGCTCATAGAGCCGGAACTCTTCCTCATCGAGCGTGAGTTCCGCGAACAGCCGGTCCTTCTCGATCAGGAAGTCCGCCACCCGCACCGGCCGGAACAGGTCGGCCTGGCGCAGCGACTGCATCTGCTGCGCGCGCTGCAGCAGGAAGAACAGCTGCGTGGCCAGCGCCCCCTCGCGCGGATTGCGATAGAAGCGGGCGAGGAAGGGGTTCTCGTCCGCGCCCTCCAGCAGCAGCTCGGTGCCGAAGGTCTCGGCCAGGCGCCGCGCGAGCGTGGTCTTGCCCACGCCGATCGGGCCCTCGACGACGATGTAACCGGGTTGTTCAGACTTCATGGACTCCAGACCGGGACGATGGCAGCGACAGCACTGCGCAGGGGCTCATGATACCGGATCGGGCCAGCCATCCGGCAGCGGTGGCGGCGCCACCCGCACCAGCCCGCTGGCGTCCACGGCGGCGGCCAGCGTTGCCACCGGGCGACCGTCGGGCAGCGCCAGCTCCGGCGCGATCTCGACCAGCGGCGCGAGCACGAAGGCGCGCACCGCCAGTCCCGGATGCGGCACCTGCAGCCGGGGACTGTCGATGCAACGCGCGCCATACAGCAGCAGATCCAGATCCAGCGTGCGCGGCCCCCAGCGGGTGCCGTCGCGCAGCCGCCCCTGGGCACGCTCGATGGCCTGCAGGGCATCCAGCAGCGGTTCGGGCTCGAGCCCGGTTTCCAGCAGGGCAACGGCATTCAGATAGTCCGGCTGATCCGCCGGACCCATGGGCGGGTTGCGATAGAGCGAGGACACGGCCAGCAGGCGGGATTCGGGCAGGCTGGCCAGCGCCGCCACCGCCTGGCGCAACTGGCGTTCCGGTTCCCCCAGGTTGCTGCCCAGGCCGATGCAGGCCCTGACCGCGGCGGTCATGAATCGGGCTTGCGCTGCCGCCTGCGACGGCGCCGACGGCGGCCGCTGCGCGGCTCGGGCGTGACCATGCCGGCCTGCTCCTCCGGGTTCCGTTGCTGGAACTCGGTCCACCAGTCACACAGCGCCTGGTCCACCTCGCCGGCCTGCCCCCTCAGCAGCAGGAAGTCGTAGGCGGCACGAAAGCGCGGATGTGCCAGCAGTCGCTGTGGCCGGCGGCCATTGCGATTGAGGAACCGCGGCTGCAGGGTCCAGATCTCGCGCATGGGCTGGCTGAACCGGCGCGGAATGGAGGTATGGCGCGCCTGCTCGGCGATGATCTCGCCGGCGGCGATCTGGATGGCCTGGATCTCGCTCATGCCGGGCACGTCGTAGTCGGGCATGCGGCGACGCATGGCTTCCCACAGAAAGGCCGCAAAGAGGAAGGCCGGTGTCACCGGCTTGCCGGCCGCGATGCGCTCGTCGGTGTTGCGCAGGGCATGGACCACCAGCATGTGCGGGAAATGGTCTGTCTCCTCTTCCTCGCCCAGAACCTCTTCGGTGAAGGGAAACAGCTTGCCGAACAGGTCGTAGTGGCGCAGCAGTTCAAAGGTTTCCAGCGCCTCGCCACCCAGGAACAGCTTGAGGACCTCCTCGAACAGCCGCGCCGGTGCGATGTCGAACAGCAGCGGCGACAGCTCGGTGATCGGCGCCTCGCTGGGCGGGTCGATGCGGAAGCCGAGCTTGGCTGCAAAACGCGCCGCCCGCAGCATGCGTACCGGATCCTCACGGTAGCGGGCCTCGGGATCGCCGATCAGGCGCAGCCGCCCGGCCTGGATGTCGGCCATGCCACCGACGTAGTCGATGACCGAGAAGTCGGCGATGTCATAGTAGAGCGCGTTGACGGTGAAATCGCGCCGCCAGGCATCCTCCTCGATGGTCCCGTAGACGTTGTCGCGGAGGATGCGGCCCTCGTCGCTGAGCGCCGCCGCCCCGGTCTCCGCCTCGGGTGCGGCGCGGAAGGTGGCCACCTCGATCACCTCGCGGCCGAAGATGACATGGGCCAGGCGGAAGCGCCGGCCGATCAGCCGGCAGTTGCGGAACAGGGCGCGGATCTCCTCCGGATGGGCGTCGGTGGCCACGTCGAAGTCCTTGGGTTCGCGCCCGAGCAGCAGGTCACGCACGCCGCCGCCCACCAGACAGGCCCGGAAACCGGCATCGCGCAGCCGGTAGAGCACCTTGAGCGCATTGGGGCTGATGTCCGCCCGCGAGATGTTGTGTTCGGCGCGGGGAATCACCACCGGGGCAGGGGCAGCGGGTGGATTGGGGATGTCGCCGGGCAAGTCGGTTTCCAACGCAAAGGGTCGCTTGTGCGGAAAAAAGGTCGGCGTATAATACCACGCCGTTCCACCCCCGCTCCCTTCGTCTAGCGGCCTAGGACACCGGCCTCTCACGCCGGCGACAGGGGTTCGATTCCCCTAGGGAGCGCCATCTTTCCCGCTGTCTGATCGTGGCGGACCTGGTGCAGTGAATTTGCAGGATGGGCAAAGGAGCGCAGCGACGTGCCCATCAGCATCCCGTGACCGTCATGATGGGCACGGCCCTTCGGGCCTTTGCCCATCCTACAAATTCACAGGACTTCCATGTTCAGACAATTGTGAGAGGACTAATATCGACACTGGCGCTCAGTAGGTCGACGCCAGCTTCAGCTCTTCCATGACCTCGTTGAGCCGTGCCTCGCGGGTGTCGACCATGGCCGCCAGGTTGCCCACGCTGCACACGGTGCCCTGGGCGGCGCGGACAATCCAGCCGCCGGGCGGGGTCCAGCCACGCATCTGGGTGAACATGGACAACTGGTCGGCGTTGCCCTGCACCATGCGCTTGTACTCCAGCGCGAAACGCGCCAGGCGCTGCATCTGGGCATCATCCAGCATGCCATAACCCTCCACGAAGGCACCGTCATCCCGAAACTGGCAGACGGCAAATACGCCATCGAGTGCCAAAAGTCGCTTCAGCATGCAGCCTCCTCAGGCACCCAGGGCCGCATAGGCCGCGTCGTAATCGGCCTTGTCATTGTCCAGCACCACGCCCATGTTGCCATTGGCCACTGCCGACCACTCGAAACCGACCATGGTGAAACCCTCGATGGGGTAGAAGCCGCCCTGGCCGGTCAGTTTCTCCCAGCCGCGCGCCTGCATGGTCGCGATGGCCATGTTCGCCACCACGACATGCGCAAGCAGGTCCAGGGTATCGGCATCCAGCGGCGTATCCGCCGCGGCCCGATGATCCTCGAGTTCCCCGCGGTCGTTGAAACGAAACGCCGCCACGGCGCCATCGAGCTGCATGAGACTTTCCAGATCAGCCATGCGTACATCCCCCTTGCACTGTTCGTCCCTGCTGGTTCAGATGAGATCTTCCGTGGCATCAGCCAGCCGCTCGCGCATCAGCTTCATCACCCGGTTCAGGACCCCGGGCTCGTTGCGCAAGAAGCAGAACACGTTGGCGATCACGCAGACCGTCATCTGCGGGCCCCGCACCGCCCAGCCGCGCGCCGGCGCCACGCCGCTGTCCTCGCGGAAGCTGGCCATGATGTCGGTCTGCATGTGAACACCCATGGTATTGGCCCGGCACATGATGGAAGCCATGCGTGCCAGGTCTTCGTTGAGTTGCCCCTTGTAGGAAAATCGATCGCCGCGGTAGGAATACTCGCCGGCTGCGATCACACCTTCCTGATCTGCCAGCTCTCCGATCAATGACATCGCCCCCTCTCCTCTGGTGACCCGCCGTCTTTGTTGCTGTTCTGTGCCCAGCGCCTGGGAACAAGGGCTATACCTGAGCATTTAGGAAAACTATTTACACAACCCATCCCCCTTTGTCACGGTTGCGTCACCCCTTGTCATCTGGTACGAAGGTGTATTGACCCGACGGGCCGCCATGAAACGTCCACCGATTCCCTCACCCGCCACCGGCCTGCCGCGCGCAGGGCTGCTGCGCCGACTGGGCGCCATGTTCTATGACACGCTGCTGGTGCTGGCTCTGTTATTCGTTGCCACCGCGGCCGCCATGCCCTTCGGTGGCGGCGCGCGCATCGCACATGACAACCCGCTGTTCCCGGCCTATCTGCTGGCCGTGATCTACCTGTTCTTCGCCTGGTTCTGGATCCATGGCGGCCAGACACTGGGCATGCGCGCCTGGAAGCTGCGGGTACAGCGCATGGACGGCCGGCCGCTGGGCTGGCTGCAAAGCCTTTTGCGCTTCATGGCCGCCATCGCCGCGCTGCTGCCGCTGGGCCTCGGCCTGTGGTGGCTGCTGTTCGACCGCGAGGGCCTGGCCTGGCACGACCGCTTTTCGGAGTCGGAGGTGGTGGTACTGCCGAACTGACGTCCCCGGATTCCGCTACGCCGTATCCGGGCTAGCCCGCATATTGCTGCGGCCCTGGTGCAACATGCGGGCTAGCGCCGCAGATGCAGCATCCAGCCGCCGAAGGCAGCAAACAGGAGCGACGGCAACGCTGCGCTGGCGAGCGGCGGAAAACCGTATACCTGTCCGAGATGACCAAGAAACTGGTTGATCAGGTAGAACGCAAGCCCGAGCAGGATGCCGATCAGCAGCCGCTGTCCCACCCCGCCGCTGCGCTGCTGGACAAAGACGAACGGCAGTGCGACGTAGAGCATGACCAGCGCCGCGACCGGCGCCATGACACGCTGCCAGAAGGCCAGCTCGTAGCGGCCGGTATCGAGCCGGTTCTCGCGCAGATAGCCGATGTAGCGGCGCAGATCGCGCGCCGAAAGGCTGGCGGGCTCCAGTGCCACCACGCTCAGCAGTTCCGGATCGAGCACGGAATCCCAACGCATCTCGTCGAAGGGCTCCAGCGAGAAGCCGTCCTCGGCCAGGGTCGCCGCGCGCCCCTTGTACACCACCCAGCCGCGTTCGTCGAAGGCGGCGGTCTTGGCCTGCAGGATGCGCCGCAGCGCGCCGCGGTCGTCGGTTTCGTAAATCTCCACGCCACCGAGCCGGCCATCGGGGAAAACCTCGAGAATGCGCACGAATCGGTTGCCGTCGCGTGCCCAGATGCCGTACTCGCTGCGATAGGTCACCCGCTGCGACTGCGCCGTGGCGCGCAGGTTCTCGGCCATGTGCTGCGCCGGCGGCGCCACGAACTCGCCCACCGCCACCACCACGGCCAGCATCAGCAGCCCCGCGCGCAGCACCGACAGCGCAATGCG
Source organism: Thiohalobacter sp. (assembly GCF_027000115.1). Classification (NCBI taxonomy): domain Bacteria; kingdom Pseudomonadati; phylum Pseudomonadota; class Gammaproteobacteria; order Thiohalobacterales; family Thiohalobacteraceae; genus Thiohalobacter; species Thiohalobacter sp. The sequence continues at coordinate 16,372 of NZ_JALTON010000058.1, forward strand.
GTTGATGGACACCCCGGCCGCGCGCAGCACCACCAGTTCCGACTGCGCCGCCAGCGCACCGAGTCCCAGCAACGCGCCCAGCAGGGCCGATACGGGAAACAGCTCGTGGATCCGCCCGGGCACGGTCAGCGCGACATAGAGGATCACCTCGCGCAGGCCATAGCGGCCGCGGCCGATCTCCTGCACCTCGTTGAGGAAGGCAAAGAAGACATCGATGGCCACCAGCACCAGCAGCGCCATACCGGTGCCCAGCACAACCGTGCGCCCCAGATAGCGGTCGATGATCTTCATGTCCGCACGCGCCCGGGCCGCGGACGCGCCCGCCACCACAGCAGACCACCCAGCAGCAGTGGCAGGGCATGCACCCACCAGACGCCGGGCAGGGGCGGCAGCAGGCCGCGTTCCACCCAGACCTGGGCGGTGCCAAGGAGGTTGTAGTAGACGACGAACACCAGCACAGCGATGAACAGCCGGCCCCAGCGTCCGTCACGCGGCCGTGCGCGGGCCAGTGGCAGCGCCAGCCAGGTCAGCATCACTGCGGCCAGAGGCAGCGACAGTCGCCACTGCAGCTCGGCAATGTCCTTGGCGCTCGCCGAGGCCAGCAGTGCCGGCGTGGGCCGCGCGTCCTGCTTGTCCGGAACCGTCACCGTGCCGCTGTACTCGACGCGCAGCCCATGACGCTCGAAGCGCATGATGCGGAACGCCGGATCCCCCGGCAGGCCCTGATAGCGCCAGCCGTCCTCCAGCACCAGGAAGCGATCTCCGGTCTCGGGATGGGGCGCCACCTCGGCGCGACGGGCGGTGACGATCAGCGGCGGATCGTTGCGCAGATCGCGCACGAAAACATTTTCCATTGCCTGGCCGCCGGAGACCCGCTCGGCGTAGAAGATCAGCCGGCCCTCGCGGGCCTCCTGGAAGCGGCCCGCGACCACGCCACCGATGTCGGTGGCGGCCTCGGCCTGCGCGCGCAGCTCATAGCCGAGCGCCGCGGTCCGGGGCGCCACCTCCAGCGCCAGCAGCGCCAGCAACAGCGCAACCACGCCGGCCAATGCCAGAAGCGGCCGATACAGGGTGGCGGGACCCACGCCACAGGCAGCCAGCGCGACCATTTCACTGTCGCGATACAGGCGGCCCAGCGCCAGCAACACGCCCAGGAACAGCGCCAGAGGCAACAGCGTGGTGAGATAGCTGATGGACTTGAGGCCCAACAGGGTCATGATGACCGAGGCGGGAATCTCGCCGGCGGCCGCCTCGCCCAGGTAGCGGACCAGGCGGTTGACCACCACGATGGCCCACAGCACCAGGGTCACGGCCAGCCAGCTGGCCAGCACCTCGCGCAGCAGATATCGATCCAGGACTCGAAGCACCCGCGTACCCGTCCACCCATCTGGAAAAGGCCGGCGAAACCGGTAGACTAGCCGCCAAGTTGCGCCGGGCCGCGGCGCGGGCGGAAAGCCGCAGTGTACACCCTGCCCGCCGCGCTTTTCGAGTCGCTGCCCCCCTCACGCTTGCACAGGAGTCCCCCATGAAATTCACCGTCAAGAGTGGCAATCCCGAAAAGCAGCGATCCGCCTGCCTGGTGCTGGGCGTGTTCGAAAACCGCCGCCTCTCGGCACCGGCGCGCTCGGTGGACAAGGCTTCGCACGGCTTCATCGGCGGCGTGCTGCGCCGCGGCGATCTGCCCGGCCAGCCAGGCCAGACGCTGCTGCTGCACAATGTCCCCGGCGTGCTGGCCGACCGCGTGCTGCTGGTGGGCTGCGGCAAGGAACGCGAGTTCGACGAGACCAAGTTCCAGACCGCCGTGAGCGCCGCCGCGCGCTATCTGAACGATACCGGCGCCACCGAGGCGGTGAATTGCCTGACCGAGTTGCCGATCAAGGGCCGCGACCTGTACTGGAACCTGCGCCAGGCCGTGATCGCCACCGAGGACGCCCTGTACCGCTTCGAGCAGTGCAAGAGCGAGGTGCAGAAGGTCCGCAAGCCACTCAAGCGCATGACCCTGAGCGTGCCCAGCCGCCGCAACCTCGACCATGGCGAGGCCGCGGTGCGCGAGGGGACGGCCATTGCCGCCGGCATGAACCTGGCCAAGGACCTCGGCAACCTGCCCGGAAATATCTGTACCCCCACCTATCTCGCCGATACCGCCCGCGAGCTGGCCCGCAAGTCGCGCAAGGCAAAGGTGACGGTGCTGGATGAGAAGGCCATGGAAAAGCTGGGCATGGGTGCCCTGCTGTCGGTGGCACGCGGCAGCCGCGAGCCGGCCCGGCTGATCACGCTGGAATACCGCGGCGGCCGCAAGGACCGCAAGCCGGTGGTGCTGGTCGGCAAGGGCGTGACCTTCGACTCCGGCGGCATCTCGCTCAAGCCGGGCCAGTCCATGGACGAAATGAAGTTCGACATGTGCGGCGCGGCCAGCGTGCTCGGCACGCTGAGGACGGTGATCGAGCTGGAGCTGCCGATCAATGTCGTCGGCATCATCCCGGCCACCGAAAACCTGCCCGACGGCCAGGCCACCAAGCCCGGCGACATCGTCACCAGCATGTCCGGACAGACCATCGAGATCCTCAACACCGATGCCGAAGGACGCCTGATCCTGTGCGATGCCCTCACCTATGCCGGGCGCTACGAGCCGGACGCGGTCATCGACATCGCCACCCTCACCGGCGCCTGCGTGATCGCGCTGGGCAGCCATGCCGCCGGCCTGCTCACCAACCACGCGCCACTCGGCAACGAGCTGCTGAACGCCGGCCGCGCCGCGCGCGACCGCGCCTGGGAGCTGCCGCTGTGGGACGACTACCAGCAGCAGCTCGAAAGCAACTTCGCCGACATGCAGAACATCGGCGGCCGCGAGGCCGGCACCATCACCGCCGCCTGTTTCCTCTCCCGCTTCACCCGCGACTACCGCTGGGCGCACCTCGACATCGCCGGCGTGGCCTGGAAGCAGGGCAAGGAAAAGGGTGCCACCGGCCGCCCCGTGCCGCTGCTGACCCAGTACCTGCTGCACAAGGCGGGCCACTGAGCCGCCGGACCCCGGCATGACGCGGGTCGACTTCTACGTTCTCCCCGGCAGCGACCGCCGCGAGCGCGAGCTGCTCGCCTGCCGCATCGCCGAGAAGGCCTATGCCGCCGGCCACCGGGTCTATGTGCATGCCGCCAGCGCCGCCGAGGTGCAGGCACTGGACCAGCTGCTGTGGACCTTCCGCGCCGGCAGCTTCGTGCCCCATGTCTGTCACCCGGATCCCGAGGCCGCGCACACGCCCGTCCTGCTCGGCCACGACCACGAGCCCGACACCCACACCGACGTGCTGATCAACTTTGCCCAGGAAGTCCCCCTGTTCTTCGGCCGCTTCGAGCGCGTGGTGGAACTGGTCGACCAGCAGCCGGAATGGCTGGAGGCCGCCCGCGCCCGCTATCGCTTCTACCGTGAACGCGGCTACCCGCTGGCATCGCACAAGCTGGGCGAGGACAGTCGGAAATGAGGCGCTGACAACGCAGAGGTCGCAGAGGCGCAGAGCACGCCGAGAAGAAAGGGATGCCCGCCCGGCACGGCACGGCACCCACCGTGCCCCGCGCCCTGCCCTCACGCCTCACGCCCCACCCCTCACTCCGCTATAATGCGCCCTCCGCATCGCAGCCCCCGGAGCCCCTGGCCTGATGGACAAGACCTACGATCCCCACGCCATCGAGCAGCGCTGGTACGAAACCTGGGAATCCCGCGGCTGGTTCGCGCCACGTGGCGAGGGCAGGCCCTACTGCATCATGATCCCGCCGCCGAACGTCACCGGCAGCCTGCACATGGGGCATGCCTTCCAGGACACCATCATGGACGCGCTGATCCGCTACCACCGCATGCGGGGCGACAACACCCTGTGGCAGCCGGGCACCGACCATGCCGGCATTGCCACCCAGATGGTGGTGGAGCGCCAGCTCGAGGCCGAGGGCCTGACGCGGCACGATCTGGGCCGCGAGCAGTTCATCGAGCGGGTCTGGCAGTGGAAAGCCGAGTCCGGCGGCACCATTACCCGCCAGTTGCGACGCATGGGCGCCTCGCTGGACTGGTCGCGCGAACGTTTCACCATGGACGAGGGCCTGTCGGCGGCGGTGCGCGAGGTCTTCGTCAAGCTGTACGAGGACGGCCTCATCTACCGCGGCAAGCGGCTGGTGAACTGGGACCCGGTGCTGCACACCGCGGTATCCGATCTGGAAGTGGTGTCCGAGGAGGAATCCGGGCACCTGTGGCACATGCGCTATCCGCTGGCCGATGGCTCCGGCCATCTGGTGGTCGCCACCACCCGTCCCGAGACCCTGCTCGGCGACACCGCCGTGGCCGTGCACCCCGATGACGAACGCTACCGCGACCTGGTCGGCAGGACGGTGAGGCTGCCGCTGGCCGACCGCGAGATTCCGATCATCGCCGACGAATACGTCGACCCCGAGTTCGGCACCGGCGTGGTGAAGATCACCCCGGCGCACGACTTCAACGACTATGCCGTGGGCCAGCGCCACAAGCTGCCCATGATCAACGTGTTCACGGTCGATGCGGCCATGAACGACCAGGTCCCGGAGAAGTATCGCGGGCTGGACCGCTACGAGGCGCGCGATGTCATCGTGCACGACCTGCAGGCACTCGGCCTGCTGGAGAAGGTCGAGGACCACCGGCTGATGGTGCCGCGCGGCGACCGCTCCGGCGCGGTCATCGAGCCCTTCCTCACCGACCAGTGGTTCGTCCGCGCCGAGCCGCTGGCGAAGCCCGCCATCGAGGCAGTGGAAACCGGCCGCATCCGCTTCGTGCCGGACAACTGGAAGAACACCTATTTCGAGTGGATGCGCAACATCCAGGACTGGTGCATCTCGCGCCAGATCTGGTGGGGCCACCGCATCCCGGCCTGGTACGACGAGGCCGGCAATGTCTACGTCGGCCGCAGCGAGAAAGAGGTCAGGGAGAAGCACGGCCTGGGCGACACCCCGCTGCGCCAGGACGAGGACGTGCTGGACACCTGGTTCAGCTCCGCGCTCTGGCCCTTCTCCACCCTGGGCTGGCCCGAACAGACCCCGGAACTCGAAACCTTCTATCCCACCAGCGTGCTGGTCACCGGCTTCGACATCATCTTCTTCTGGGTGGCCCGCATGATCATGATGGGCCTGAAGTTCATGGGCGACGTGCCCTTCCGCGAGGTCTACATCCATGGCCTGGTGCGCGACGCCCACGGCCAGAAGATGTCCAAGTCCAAGGGCAATGTACTCGATCCCATCGATCTCATCGACGGCATCGATCTCGAATCGCTGATCCGCAAGCGCACCTCGGGACTGATGCAGCCGCAGATGGCTAAGAAGATCGAGCAGCAGACGCGCAAGGATTTCCCCGACGGCATCCCCGCCTTCGGCACCGACGCCCTGCGCTTCACCTTCGCCGCGCTGGCTTCCACCGGCCGCGACATCAACTTCGACCTGGGCCGCATCGAGGGCTACCGCAACTTCTGCAACAAGATCTGGAATGCCGCGCGCTACGTGCTGATGAACACCGAGGGCCGGGACTGCGGCATCGACGGCGGCGACATGGTGTTCAGTGTCGCCGACCACTGGATCCGCTCGCGGCTGGCGCAGGCCACGGCCCGGGTGCGCGAGGCCGTCGACGGCTACCGCCTCGACCTGGCCGCCCAGGCCATCTACGAGTTCACCTGGAACCAGTACTGCGACTGGTACCTGGAACTGTCCAAGAGCGTGCTCAGCGACGAGGCCGCCAGCCCGGAGGCGCAGCGCGGCACGCGCCATACCCTGATCACCGTGCTCGAGAGCCTGCTGCGGCTGACGCACCCGCTGATGCCCTTCATCACCGAGGAAATCTGGCAGCGCGTCGCGCCGCTGGCGGGTCGTGGCGGGGAAACCATCATGCTCGCGCCCTATCCCGAGGCGGATGAAAGTCAAATAAATGACGCGGCCATCGCCGAAATGGAATGGGTGATGACATTCATCCTCGGTGTACGCAAGATCCGCTCCGGCATGAACATCGATCCGCGCAAAAAGCTGCCGGTGATCGTCGATCCGGCCGGCGAGGAAGACAGAAAGATTCTGGAAAGGAACCGCCAGTACTTGATTAATCTCGGAAGAGTGGCGAGTATAGAGATCCTCGCCGAGGGCGGGGAGGCGCCCGAGTCCGCCACGGCCCTGGTCGGGAAGACCCGACTGTTCATCCCGATGGCCGGGCTGATCGACAAGGAAGCGGAACTGGCGCGCCTGAAGAAGGAACTGGACAAGCACCGTACGGAGTGGGAGAGGGCCGAGAAGAAACTCGCCAATCCCGGCTTCGTGGAAAAGGCTCCGGAGGCCGTGGTGGCCAGGGAACGGGAAAAACTCGAACGGCTGACCACCACCATCCGCGAGCTCAAGGAACAGCTGGCCAGGATCGAGCGCATCTGAGGCCGGGGGCAGTCTCAGCGTCCCTGACCCGGATCACGAATCGCGAAATCCGGGCTAAAGTTGTACGGACTGCCGGCCGATAGGCACCCTTGTCTGTCGGGAAAGCCGGGCACGAGGACCACGCGCAGAATGCGGTCCCGAGTCCGGTGACACGGAAAGAAACACCGGCAGCCGGTTGGAACCACCGACACGCGAAGGACAGGGAGGAACAAGAAGCTCCGCGTGCCGCCCAAGGGAACGAGGGACGATTGGGGGCCCGATGCCGACTGTCTTGATAGTCGACGACCAGTTCCAGAGCAGGCAGGCCCTGGCCGAACTGGCACTGACATTCGAGGCCGAGACCCAGGTCGAGGTCTTCACCCAGCCTTCCGAAGCGCTGCACTGGCTCAACTGGCACGCTGCGGACCTGGTGCTGTTGCGCTATGACCTGCCGGAAATCACCGGCGTCGAACTCATCCGCCGCATTCGCGAACTGCCCAACGGCGCCCACCTGCCGCTGGTCATCGTCACCGCCGCCGAAGACCGCTACGCCCGCTATGCCGCGCTCGATGCCGGCGCCACCGATTCCCTGACCGATCCCGTGGACTGCGTCGAGTGCCGGGTTCGCTGCCGCAACCTGCTGACCCAGTTCCGCCAGCACAAGATCATCCAGGACCGTGCCCGCTGGCTGGAGAAACGCGTCTCCGAGGCCGTGAGCGCCATCCGCGTCCGCGAGCAGGAAACCCTGCTGCGGCTGGCGAAGGCCGGCGAATACCGCGACGAGGAAACCGGCAACCACGTCATCCGCATGGCCAAGTACGCCCGGCTGGTGGCCGAAGACATGGGCCTGTCCCGCGACGAGGCCGAGGTCATCGAGCTGGCCGCGCCCATGCACGACATCGGCAAGATCGGCATCCCCGACAACATCCTGCAGAAGCCCTCGCGCCTGCCGCCCGACGAATTCGAGATCATGAAGCGGCACACGCTGATCGGCTACGAGATCCTCAAGGACAGCCCCTCCGAGTTCCTGCAGACGGGTGCCGTCATCGCCCTCGGTCATCACGAGAAGTTCGACGGCACCGGTTATCCCTTCGGGCTGCAGGGCGAGGACATTCCGCTCTGTGCCCGTATCGTCGCCGTCGCCGACGTCTACGACGCGCTGACATCGGTACGGCCCTACAAGCGTGCCTGGACACCACGCGAGGCGCTGGAGTTCATGGACCGCCAGAGCGGCCGCCACTTCGATCCGCGCTGCCTGCAGGCCTTCCACAACCAGCTCGATCGCGTGACCCGCATCCAGTACCTGCTCCGCGACGAGCCCGAACCGCCCGCCGAGGACACCCAGGCCCATCCCGACATCGCCTGAGCCGCGTACCCGCGCGCGCCCTGATCGGATACACTGGAGCTATCCAGGCCACACCCCGTATCCGAATCCTCCATGCCCCGTTTTCTCGGCAGCCCCGACTTTGCCCACGACCTGCCCGACCGGCTGGGCGTGCTGGTCACCAACCTCGGCACGCCGGATGCGCCGACAGCGGCCGCCGTCCGCCGCTATCTGGCCGAGTTCCTGTGGGATCCGCGCGTGGTCGAATTCCCGCGGCCGCTGTGGTGGCTGGTACTCAACGGCATCATCCTGCGCGTGCGCCCGCGCAAGGTGGCGAAGAGCTACGCCGCCATCTGGACCGACGCCGGCGCCCCGCTGCTCGACATCGCCCGCCGGCAACAGGCGGCCCTGCAGGCCGAACTCGAACGCACCCTGCCCGGCCCGGTGGTGGTTGCGCTGGGCATGCGCTACGGCAACCCCTCCATCGCCTCGGCCCTGCGCCGGTTGCACGAGGCCGGCGTGCGGCGGCTGCTGGTGCTGCCGCTGTATCCGCAGTACTCGGCGACCACCACCGGCTCCACCTTCGATGCCGTGGCCGAGGAACTGCGCCAGTGGCGCTGGCTGCCGGAACTGCGCATGGTCACTCACTACCACGACGATCCCGGCTACATCGACGCGCTGGCCAACAGCATCCGCGAGCAGCGCGATCCCGAGGCGCGGCTGCTGATGTCCTTTCATGGCGTGCCGCGCCGCTATCTGGATGCGGGCGATCCCTACCATTGTGAATGTCACAAGACCGCCCGCCTGCTCGCCGAACGCCTCGGGCTGGCCGACGACGAGTGGCAGATCGGCTTTCAGTCGCGCTTCGGCCGCGAGGAATGGCTCAAGCCCTACACCGACCACCTGCTGCGTGACTGGGCGCGCGAAGGCGTGCGCAAGGTACAGGTGGTCTGCCCGGGCTTCTCGGCCGATTGCCTGGAGACACTGGAAGAGATCGCGGAACAGAACCACGACCTCTTCCTGACCCATGGCGGCGAATCTCTGCACTACATTCCGGCGCTCAATGACCGCGCCGACCACATCGCCGCGCTGGCCGACATCGTCCGCCGCAGCATCGCCGACTGGCCCGAGGCGCGCGCCGGCCACGACGCCGCCACCGAGGCCACCGCCCGCGCCGAACGCGCGCGCGCCCTCGGAGCACCGCGTTGAGCGCACGGCAAAGCCCCATCCGCATCGGCATCTCCAGCTGCCTGCTCGGCGAGCGGGTGCGCTGGGACGGCGATCACAAGCAGGACAGCTACATCCGGCGCACGCTGGGCGAGCTGTTCGAGTTCGTTCCCGTGTGCCCCGAGGTCGGGATCGGCCTCGGTGTGCCCCGCCCGCCCATCCGCCTGGTCGGCGATCCCGAAGCTCCGCGGCTGGTGGGCGTCGAGGATGCCGATCTCGACGTGACCGGGGCCATGCAGCGCTTCGGCCGCCGCCAGGCCCGCCACTTGGGCGACCTGGACGGGTACATCTTCAAATCGAAGTCGCCCAGTTGCGGCATGAAGGGCGTCAAGCTGCATACCGACCAGGGCATGAAACGTCAGGGTGTGGGGCTCTATGCCCGGGAATTCATGGCCGCCAATCCACTCATTCCCTGCGAGGAGGACGACCGCCTCGGCGATCCCGCCCTGCGCGACAACTGGCTGGAACGCGTGTTCACCTGGCATCGCTGGCGCCAGCTCCGCCGGCGGCGGCTCACCGCGCGGCGACTGGCGGATTTCCATGCTCGCCACAGACTCGCCATCATGACCCACGGCCAGGCATCCTGCCGTGCCCTTGACGATCTGATTGCGCGCATCGGTACTCACCCCCTGCCCGAACTCGCCGACCGCTACATCGTCCTGCTCATGGAAACCCTCAAACGGCGCGCAACGCCCAGGCGTCATAGCAACGTCCTGCATCGCCTCATGGGCCATCTCAAGCGCGCGCTCTCGCCCGAGGACAGGCAGGAACTGCTGGAGCTCACCGACGCCTACTGCCTCGGCAAGGTGCCGCGGACCGTCCCGCTGGCGCTGCTGAAACACCACTTCCGCAAGCACCCGCATCCCGACGTCACCGACCAGACCTACCTCAATCCCGGGCCCGCCGAACTCAGGCTGCGGAGCTTTTACTAGTGCTCCCGATGGGCACGCTGCGCTTTGCCCATCCTACCTCTCGCAGCGGTGGTGACGTAGGATGGGCAAAGGCCCGCTGGGCCGTGCCCATCGGCATGTTCAAACCATTCCCGCGGCAGTGCCGGTAGGATAAGCAAAGCGGAGCGTGCCCATCACAACAACTTTACCGCCCCCCACCCTTTGCCCTACCCTTTGGCCCTCTGGGCGAGAAGAATTTCGCCCGTTGGTCGTCCGAGAAAGGATCAGGGAGGATCCATGAACTACCGTCGCGCACGCCAGGCTGGCGGCTGTTTCTTCTTTACCGTCGTCACCCACCACCGGCAACCCCTGCTCGTCGAGCACATCGACCGGCTTCGCCAGGCATTCCGTCGGGTCATCCACCGACACCCCTTTCGCATCGATGCCATCGTGGTCATGCCCGATCATCTCCATGCCATGTGGACACTCCCGGAATCCGACACTGACTATTCCACGCGTTGGGCACTGATCAAGCGCGGATTTTCGATCGGGCTTCCGGCACGCGCGGACTCGGTGTCCCGGATTTCGAAACGGGAAAAGGGCATCTGGCAACGCCGTTTCTGGGAACACCGGATTCGTGACCAGGCAGACTGGGAAAGGCATCTGGATTACATCCACTTCAATCCTGTGAAGCACGGACTGGTCCCGAGTGCAGGCGACTGGCCGTACAGTTCCTTTCATCGCCTGGTGGCGAGAGGCTGGTATCCAGAAGACTGGGGGCGGGAGGAACCCGCGCGAATTGCCGGGCTGGACTTTGAATAGGCAGGCTTTTGATGGGCACGCTTCGCTTTGCCCATCCTACCTCTCGCAGCGGTGGTGACGTAGGATGGGCAAAGGCCTGCAGGGCCGTGCCCATCGACATGTTCAAGCCGTTCCCGCCGCCAGCGAGGCAGGATGGGCAAAGCGCAGCGTGCCCATCACGGCAACCCATCAACCCTGCGTCGATGCCCGCTTCTCCAGCAGCGCCAGAAAGAACCCGCCCTGCTCCGCCCCGGGCAGCACCCGGACCGCGTGCTCAAGCGCCGGGGCAAAGGCCTTGCCGCGCCATTCCCGCAAGCCCGGTCGCGACGGCAGCGGCACCGACACCGGCACCAGCGCCAGCGCCTCGCCGAACACACGCAACGCACGGTCGACCACGGCCTCGTTCTCTTCCGGCGCGAAGGAACAGGTCGCGTAGAGCAGCCGTCCGCCGGGCCTGAGTGCCTGCACTGCGGAATAGAGCAGGCGCCCCTGCTTGCGGCTCATGTCGCGCAGCTTCTTCGGGCTCCAGTAGCGCAGGCTGTCCGGGGCATCGAGGTGCATGCGCGCCTCACTGGAACAGGGCGCGTCCAGCATCACCCGGTCAAAGCGTTCCGGCACCTTGCGCCAGACCTTCGCACCATCGGCCAGATAGGTCTGCACACAGGTCGCGCCCTGCGCTTCGAGATTGGCGCGCAGCCGGAAGAAGCGGGAGCGTACCGCCTCCACCGCCGCAATGCGGCCGCGGTTCGCCATCATGGCGGCCATCTGCAGCGTCTTGCCCCCGGGCGCGGCGGCGAGATCCAGCACTTCCTCGCCCGGCTGCGGGTCCAGCAGCCAGGGCGCGAGCTGGCTGGACAGGCCCTGAACATAGATCTCGCCCCGCTGTGCAGGCGCGCTCTCGGTGAGGCGGCGCTTGTCGGCCGCGGGCAACAGAAAGGCATCGGGTTTCCAGTCGACGGAGCGCGGCGCGATACCCAGGCGGACAAGCTCGGCGATGACGGGTTCGACTTCCGCCTTCAGCCTGTTGACGCGAAAACAGACGAAGCGGGGCGCGGAGAAGGCCTCGAGCAGCGCGGCTGCCTCGTCCTCGCCATGGATCTCGGTGAAACGATCGACGAACTCGGGTGGCAACCGTGCGGACATGGGCGGGGAATATACCCAATTGCACCAGAAGCGCCCAGCTTGCGTCACGCAGGGGCTCTCTGCCATGTTATTCACCCAGCAACCAAATATGCCCTGTTCAGAGGCTTTCTCTGTATCCTGAACACGACATATTCGGTTGCCGGGTGAATAGACAGATGCCGTCACTGCCAAATCTTCTCCTGCTGCTGGCCTTGCTCTGCATGGCACTGCCCGCGCATGCCGAGCTTCAGGTACAAATGCCCCGCTACCGGCTGCAGCCGTCGGAGCTGGCGGTTGTTATCAACGACGAGGACCCGCTCAGCCTGCGCATCGCGGACTACTACCGCGAGCGGCGGGGCCTCGATCCGCAACAGTTCATCCACGTGCGCCTGAACCCGGAACGCCGGCAGCTACCGCCGAAACAGTTCGAGCGCATCCGCCGCACGGTCATGGACCGCTTACCGCCGGGCACCCGCGCGCTGGCTCTGACCTGGGCCCGGCCCTACCGCGTCGGCTGCATGTCCATCACCACGGCCTTTGCCGCCGGCTTCGACCGCGCCTGGTGCTCGAAGCAGCGCTGCGCCCCCACCCGCCGCAATCCGCGCTATGGCGGCGACCTGTCCGCGCCGGGCGCTGCGGCCATCCTGCCCACCATGGCCATTGCCGCGCGCGACTTCGACCAGGCAAGGGCCCTGATAGACCGCGGGCTTGCCGCCGAGGACCGCTGGCCGCAGGGCCGCGCCTACCTTCTGGTTACATCCGACAAGGCGCGCAATGTGCGCAAGGTGTTCTTTCCGGCCATCCGCGAACGGCTGGCACCACTGATCGACATCAAGATCATCGAGGCGGATGCCCTGCATGACGTGCGCGACATCCTGTTCTACTTCACCGGCCGGGCCCAGGTGGACGGCCTCGACAGTCTCGGCTTCCTGCCCGGCGCCGTGGCCGACCACCTGACCTCGGCGGGCGGCCAGCTCACCGACTCGAAACAGATGAGCGCGCTGCGCTGGCTGGAGGCAGGCGCCACCGGCAGCTATGGCACCGTGGTCGAGCCCTGCAACCTGCTCGGCAAGTTCCCCCATCCGGGCGTGGTGATGGCGCGCTACCTGCACGGCGCGCGGCTGGTCGAGGCCTACTGGGACAGCGTGGCCATGCCCGGCGAAGGCATCTTCATCGGCGATCCGCTGGCCAGCCCATTCGGTGGCCACCGTATCGAGCACACGCCCGAGGGCCCCGTGCTGGTCACCCGCGCCCTCACACCCGGCCGCTACGCCCTGTTCCTGGCCGGCAGCCCCATCGGCCCCTTCCGGCCCATCGGCACCTTCGGTGCACGGCTGGGCCAGACCCGCTATCCGCTGCCGGACGTCGACGGCGTGCTGCGACTCCAGCCCATCCTGGAACAGCCGCAATGATCCGCCTGTACTCGGCCCCGGACCTCATCGCCCTGCAACCGGCGCGCGATCTGCTGGATGCCGCCGGCATCCCCTACCTGGTGCGCAACGAGTTCCTGTCCGGGGCGCTGGGCGAACTGCCCGCGCAGGAGATCTGGCCGCAGATCTGGGTCGCCGAGGCCGATATCGACCGTGCCCGGACCGCTCTGCAACCCCTGAAATCCGCACCGGCGAGGGACAAGGGCAGCCCCTGGACCTGTCCCCGCTGCGGCGAGGAAAACGACGCAAGCTTCGAGATCTGCTGGCAGTGCGGGCAGCCGCGCGACGAGCGCCGGCAGGATTGAGAGGCACGGCAGCCCGTCCCCGTCCATGCGACCGGCCGCAGCGCTGCCCGCGGACCCACCCGCTGCCCATCGCCGGAACAGCAGCACGGCTTGAAAGCCACACATGCCCCATTAGAATGGAACACGGATTCACCCCGGCATCAGCCGGCGCGGCGGAAAACCAACCGAATCTGCGGGATGCGTACAGGCGACGTGGACCACGAGCCCGGAATGCCCCGCAGACCGGCGAGCGACTTCTCAGCGAACAGCAGGCAGAGGGAGATGCACCATGAAAAACATCACAAGATCAGGGCTCGCGGTATTGATGGGGCTGGCATTGTCCGGCTGCGTCGCCAACCAGACGCGGCTCGGCGAAGGCTCCACCATGGTCACGGGCTCCGGCGGCAACGCCGGCGCCGATGGCGAGGCCCGGCAGTTGATCAAGTGCGCGCGGCCGATCGGCACCGCCGCGCTGCTCGAACCGGAGAACGCCAATTACGCGCAGTACGGGCTGACGAGCCCCGTCCCGCTGATCCGTCTCATCATGGCCCAGAGCCGCTGCTTCCGGGTAGTCGATCGCGGCGCCGCTTCCTCGGCGCTCCAGCGCGAACGGGCACTCGCCGCAGGCGGCCAGTTGCAGAAGGGCAGCCAGATGGGTGGCGGGCAGATGGTCGCCGCCGATTACATCATCACGCCCAGTATCATCTTCCAGGATGCCAACTCAGGCGGCGGATTCGGCGGCCTGGGCGCCCTGCTGCCGGGTGTCGCCGGCGCGGTCGCCGCCGGCATCAAGACCACGAACCTGGAAGCACAGGTCATGCTGGCGGTGACCAACGTGCGCACCGGCGTGCAGGAAGCCGTTGCCGAAGGCAGCGCCAAGAAACGTGATATCGGCTTTGGCGGGCTGGCATTCGCCGGTGGCGTCGCCGGCGCGGGCGGCGCCTACGAAAGTACGGATATCGGCAAGATCACGGCCGCAGCATTCCTGGATGCCCACAACAAGCTGGTCACCCAGCTCGGCGCAACGCCGGCCGCGGCAACACAACCGGATCAGGCCGGCTACATGACCAGCGCCAGGGTCAACTTCCGTTCCGGCCCCTCCACCAGCGCGCCCATCCTGAAATCCCTTGCACGCGGAACGCCCGTCACGCCGACCGGCCAGAAACAGGGAAGCTGGTGGGAAGTGGAAGCGGAGGGCCTGACCGGCTGGCTGCATTCCAACTACATCACCCGCTGACAACCCGCCTGTTTGCGACCTGGCGTCGGCGCGGGGCGGCTATGCCCCCGCCGGCACCAGGTCCGCGTACAGGAATCCGTCCCGCTCCACAACCTCGCCCGGCTCAACCGAGACCGGCGCGCTGAACATCGGACCATCCCACACAAAACTGTGGAACTCCCCGCGCTCCCCGCAGGGATCGACACCCTCGGGCAGCTCCGCAAGCAAGGCCGCATCGAACGCACGCCCCGCCAGCGCGGCAGGCGCCTGGCGGGGATCGACACAGGTCAGCACCGCGCGCAGACCGGCCGCAATCATCTCCCGCGCCAGCGCCCCGGTCGGTTCGCCCCACAGGGGAAACACCGGCGCGATGCCGCTGCCCTCGAGCTGCCGCTCGCGATAGGCGCGCACGTCCTCCAGAAACAGGTCCCCAAAGGCGAATGCCCCGATACCCTGCCCCCGCGCCTTCTCCACGAAGGCACCCATGATGCGCTCGTAGGCGGCATTGCTGCAGGGAAAGGGCAGCTCGATGACCTCCAGCGGCAGGCCCAGGCGCGCCGCCTGCGCGCGCAGCAGCGTGATGCGCACACCATGCATGGCCACCCGCCCGAAGGCGCGATTGACGGTACAGAACAGCCCGACCACCTCGTATCGCGCGTCCTGACGCAGGCGATGCAGCGCCCAGGCGCTGTCCTTGCCGCTGCTCCATGAAACCAGCGCCCGCGTCATCTCAGCCCCCTCGTTTCCACTTCACGGGTAATACCGACCTGCAGGCGGACACAACTCACCGAGTCTCGGATCCCGAAAGCAAAATCGATCAACCAAGCAAATTTCTGTTGCCATCCGCCCATTTTCCTGTACACTGAGTCTGTCCCTCAACAAGGCGATACCCGAAACGGGCATCCAGGGGCAAACACAGCGTTCCGATTGCACATCCTCAAGGTCTGTTCAGCAAGCATCCCCGCGGTATCTTCTGTATTACCTTCAGCGTTTTGCAACCGAACCGTTCATCAAATCTGTAAAGAAGGTAATGAAAATGGCAACAGGTACCGTCAAGTGGTTCAACGAATCCAAGGGCTTCGGCTTCATCTCTCCCGCCGAGGGCGGTGACGACGTGTTCGTCCACTTCTCCGCCATCCAGGGCGGCGGGTTCAAGACCCTCGCCGAAGGCCAGCAGGTCAGCTTCGAAGTTGAGCGCGGCCCCAAGGGGCTGCAGGCAGCGAGCGTTACTGCGCTCTGAAGCCCGCGACAATCTGCTGAAAGAGGAACCCCCGCGAAAGCGGGGTTTCTTTTTGGGCGACTCACGTTTTTTATGCCTTCTCTATCCAAATCGCTCGATGGCTAACGACCAAGCTGTGCGGCGCAAACGGAGCGCAGCGTAGTTTGCGTCCGAACGAGCGTATTGTTATGTGTTTTCATCTCGTTCCGCTATAATTTCTTTTACAGACTCAAGACTAAGCTTGGACCTAACCTTTTTTATCCTGCTTTCTAGGCGCTCAATGTCTTTACTGGTTAGCTCAGAGAGTTGATCGTAAAATAGCTTCACGCCTAACTTGATATTGTCAATTTCATTTTTGGTCAATCCCGAGATCCCGTGCAGTATCTTAGTTCCGTCTTCAAATATTTCGATAAGATTCTCTTTGACGGTTTTATAGTTGACTAGGACGAACGCAAGAGCACCCAACCATATGTTATCAACTACTATCGTGATTTCTGGCGGAGAGCTTACGCGAAAGCCAATAAGCCTAGCGCCTTCAATTTCTTTATATTCTTTCCTTCGAAAATCTATCTTTCGCGTTTGACGGATTACTTCAGGCCTCGACATTAATCGGTATATCTCATCCACTACTACCAGCGCCTCTGTTAGACGATTAAGCTCAGAAAAATCGTCTACGGATTTGGTGGATTTTATTGTGATACGGCTCGTCGGCACCTATCTCTCCATTCCTTTACACATAACGGTTTGGGTAAGACGCGCCAACACCGGACTTTCCTAAGAGCCGCCGACAGTTACAGCGTCGGCTTGACCCAATGGTTATACGCCTATCACTGATGGTTGTTTGGAATGCCATACGCTCTGCTGCCACCTCTTCCGTTGAATGACAACTCTACGCCGCCTTTAAACTCCATGCCAGATTTCAAAACAGCCTTTCTGAAACAAAAACAACACGGGTACGGTACCCGAGACCACTGTGGCCAAATTACTCGCCGCGCATCAAACGGACAAGATCGGCCTGGTGGAACCGATAAACTTTGCAGTGATGCAGACTCACTGAAGCCAATGACCGCAACGCTGTACTGCTTACCCCCTCAAAACAACCACGAAATTCTGGGCTGGAAAATGCACTGGGCTTTCAGGCTCAATCCCTCATATGTCTTTTGGCTTCATGACGCGTATAACGATTAAGCTGTGCGGCGCAAACGAAGCGCAGCGTAGTTTGCGTCCGAACGAGCGCCTTGTTAGGCGATAGATTAGCCATATAACTTTTTCACTACAGGACGCCTACCCGCTACATATAAACGCATATATATCTTTCGTCCCTTAAGCGTTTTTAAACCCCAATCAAAATAATTTTCTTCAGCGAATGTGAATGTTTTACTTGAATGAGGATCAATCCTTATATCACATGCATCTGGCCCAGGCGATTCGATCTCCTCAAGTTTTCGAAAAGGCCATTTGCCTGATCCGTATAACAACTCCCAGTAACTCAAAATTATTGGTTTTGAACTAAGGTTTCGAACAAATATTTCATTTCCTATATCTGGTGCCCCTGTAAAGTTATAGCCAATATCGATGCGGAATCGATCATTCCATAATTCCCATAACTTCACCAATGCCAGAAATGTAGAGAGAAGCGCACCCCACCAGGCAATAATGTTAATATCGTGTGTTTCCTGCATTTGTATTTTCGCCTAACAGTGATTAGACGGCCGCAGGCCGCAATACAAACACGGCCACCCGCCGTCTAACCCATCTCCCGGCTAGCACCGCCCGCTGTTCTTTTCTCCAAAACCTAGCGCAGATCCCCCATCCCAGCAAGCGTTTACAGGGCCTCGTTCCCTCGGCACCCGTGTCTCCGGATGCCGGGATGGTGTGATAGGCGGCCGACACTCGGCCGTCTATCACACCCCTTGCAAGACTCGCCCATATACTATATAAAAATACAGTCCCTGTTGCCAGGGAAGGCAGATCATGGGACGGAAACCCTCCCCCTTTCTGGAGCAAGTGCGTCGCGCCTGCCGCGTCCGGCACTACAGCTATCGCACCGAGCAGGCCTACGTGGACTGGATCAGGCGCTTCATTCTGTTTCACGGCAAGCGGCACCCGGAAGTTCTGCGGGAACGCGAGGTTGCTGACTTCCTGAGCTGGCTCGCGGTAGAGCGGCACGTATCTACCAGCACGCAGAATCAGGCCCTGAACGCGCTGGTGTTTCTGTACCGCTGCGTACTCGAACGTCCCCTGGGGGATATCGGTGCCGTGGCCCGGGCGCGGCGGCCGCGTCGCATCCCAGTGGTACTGAGCCGGGCCGAGGTGCAACGCTTGCTGGCGGAGCTTCGTGGTACGCCCTGGCTGGTGGCGGGGCTTCTGTACGGCTCCGGACTGCGACTGATGGAGGCGCTGCGGCTGCGGGTAAAGGACTTGGATTTCGAACACCTGGCCATCCTGGTACGCGCCGGTAAGGGCAACAAGGACCGGGTGGTGACTCTGCCCGAACCCCTCGTCGAGCCGCTGCAGCGCCAGCTTCGAACGGTACGCAACATCCACGAGCAGAATCTCGCCGAAGGATTTGGCGATGTCGCCCTGCCGCACGCGCTGGCACGGAAATACCCGGGCGCAGCGAAGTCACTGGCCTGGCAGTATCTGTTCCCGGCCTCGCGGCGCAGCCGGGACCCGCGCTCGGACCGGACCGGCCGGCATCATCTCGACCCCACAGTGATACAGAAGGCCGTGCGCGGTGCCTTGCGGCGGGCAGGCATTTTCAAGCCGGCGAGTTGCCATACGCTGCGGCATTCGTTCGCCACTCATTTGCTGGAGCGGGGCATGGACATTAGAACGGTGCAGGAGCAATTGGGTCACAAGGATGTCAAGACAACCCAGATCTATACCCATGTGCTTTCGCGTGGGGGATCAGCAGTGGTCAGTCCGCTGGAGGAGACGCTGAGGTCTGACGATGAGCGGCGTTCGGTTGCCAGCCAGGTGGGTTGATTGATGGGCACGCTTCGCTTTGCCCATCCTACGGGATACGTTGCTTTGGAGGTTCCCGATGGGCACGCTTCGCTTTGCCCATCCTGCCAGGCTACCGGGCGGGGGCGGGACTCAATTCGGGCGCATGACGGCCGATAACCGGGGATGAGCTGTGCCAACCCGGGAGATTTACCGTGAAATCCTTGAGAATGTTTGCCCTGACTACCCTGCTGGCAGGCCTGACGCTGGGCGGCCCGGCGCCAGCGGGATGGAACCCGCTGGCGAAGGAGCAGGCCAGCGACCAGAAGGCGGCGTCGGACGATGCCCGCGAGGCCATTGCGGCCTTCCGCAACAAGGATCCGAGCATGAAGGTGTTCTTCGACCGTGCCTACGGCTATGCGGTGTTCCCCACCGTGGCCAAGGGCGGCATGGGCATCGGCGGCGCCTATGGCAAGGGCGAGGTCTACGAGCGCGGGCGCCTGGTGGGCCGCTCCAGCCTCACCCAGGTCACCATCGGTTTCCAGCTCGGCGGCCAGGCCTATAGCGAGATCATTTTCTTCAAGGACAAGGCGACGCTGGATGATTTCAGGTCCGGCAACTTCGAGTTCAGCGCCCAGGCCTCGGCCGTGGCAGCAACGGCCGGCGCTTCGGCGGATGCGGACTACAGCAATGGCGTGGCCATCTTCACCCTGGCCAAGGGTGGGTTGATGTACGAGGCCAGTGTCGGCGGGCAGAAGTTCAGTTTTACGCCGCTGCGGTAGGGAGCGGAGGTCGCGTGTTGATTGGGGTGGTGATGGGCACGCTTCGCTTTGCCCATCCTACCTGTGAACCTCTCGTAGGATGGGCAAAGGCCCGGAGGGCCGTGCCCATCGGGGTCCGGTTCCTGCCGGACATTCGCTGATGGGCACGCTTCGCTTTGCCCATCCTACCTGTGAATCTCTCGCAGGATGGGCAAAGGCGCATGGCGCCGTGCCCATCGGGGTTGCTGTCCTGCTCAGACATCCAGCATCAGCTTGAGCGGCTTGCGCATGCCGGCGATCTTGCAGGCCTGCTGGCCATAACCCCATGGAAACAGGCTGTAGATGTAGCGGCGGGTGGCGCGCGCCTTGCCGTGGCGCTCGCGCAGGCGCTTCAATATCATTCTCGCCTCGGGCACTACCTGGTGCGATTCGAAATGTTCCCGCACCAGTTCCACGATCTCCCAGCGCTCCGGGGTCATTTCCAGGCCAAGTTCTTCCGCAAGGCGTTCCGCGACCTGGGGCGACCAGTCGGCGGGGTCGATCAGGAAGCCTTCGTTGTCACGGGCGATCTCCAGATCGTTCAGGCTCATGGATGTATCCTCTATCGGTTTTCCGCAGCCGCATGCCCATGGGCTTCGAGCAGGGCGTGCAGTTCGGGAATGCAGGAACCACAGTTGGTGCCGGCCTTGAGCAGGGCGCCGATGGCCTCGACGCTGTCCACCTTGCCCGCGCGAATGGCCTCGACGAGGGTGTTCTCGCCGACATTGAAACAGGCGCAGACCACGCGGCCGGCATCGGTCCGGCCCTTGCCGGGGCGGCCGGTGAGCAGGCTCATGCGTGCGTCGTCGTCGAGAGCCGGCTCGGCGAACAGCGCGGCCAGCCAGTCGCGGGACGGCAGCCGGGGATCCGGGCCGATGAAGATGCAGCTTTCCAGCCGCCCGTCGACCAGCCGCGCGGCACGATAGCGGTTGCGCGCGGAATCGAAATATTCCAGCCAGTCGACCTGCTCCTCGGCGCTACAGAGCAGGTCCCGGGCACAGGCCGCCCAGTCGCGTGGCGGCTGGTCGCCGGCGATCTCGTAGCGCCAGTAGCCGTTGCCCCGGGCACAGCTCCAGTAGCGGGCATGGCGCATGGGCAGGCGCCGGCGTGACAGAAGGAAACCGTGCCAGGCCGCAGCAAAGGCACGGATGCGCACCGGCGTGTGCTTGAACTCGGGCTGACCGGAGAGCGGGTCACGGTCGGGGTTCACCAGCAGGTCGATACTGGGCAGGCTGGAAAAGCGGCTGTTCCAGTGCATGGGCACGAACACCGAGCCGGGACGCTGGCCGTCGCTGACCCGCGCGCGGAGCAGGGCGCTGCCCCAGCGGCTCTCGATCTCCACCAGTCCGCCGTCGGCGACCCCGGCGGCCTCGGCATCGTCGGGATGCAGCTCGCAATAGGGCTCGACGATGTGACCGGACAGGCGCGGCGACTTGCCGGTGCGGGTGAGCGTGTGCCAGTGGTCGCGCACCCGGCCGGTGTTGAGCACCAGCGGATAGTCGGCGCCCGGCGCATGCGCGGGCGCCCGCTCGCCCACGGCCACGAAGCGCGCGCGGCCGCTGTCGGTGAAGAAGCGGCCATCATCGAACAGCCGCGCCCTGCCCTGCCCCGCACCCTTCGGCACCGGCCACTGAATGGGTTCGAGCAGGGCATAGCCGGCGTCGGACAGCTCGGCCAGGTCGCCGATGTCGAAGTCGCGCCGGCCGTCGTTCTCCCAGGCAGAGAGCGCGGCATGCTCACGGAACACGTCGGCCGCCGAGGCATAGGGGAAGGCCTCGGCGAAGCCCATGCGCCGCGCGACCTCGGTAACGATCCACCAGTCGGGACGCGCCTCCCCGGGGCTGGGCAGGAAGGCGCGCTGGCGCGAGATGCGGCGCTCGGAGTTGGTCACCGTGCCTTCCTTCTCGCCCCAGGCCTGCGCCGGCAGCAGCACGCGCGCGTACTGCGTGGTGTCGGTGTCACGCACGCAGTCGGACACCACCAGCAGCTCGCAGGCGGCCAGCGCCTCGCGCACTCGGGCGCTGTCGGGCAGGCTCACCGCGGGATTGGTGCCCATGATCCACAGCGCCCGCACGCGCCCCTCGGATACGGCCTCGAACAGGTCCACCGCCATCAGCCCGGGACGGTCCGCGATCACCGGCGCGTGCCAGAAGCGCTGCACGCGTTCGCGGTCCTCCGCGCTGCCCAGCTCCATGTGCGCGGCGAGCTGGTTGGCCAGCCCGCCGACCTCCCGCCCACCCATGGCATTGGGCTGGCCGGTCAGCGAGAAGGGGCCCATCCCCGGGCGGCCGATGCGCCCGGTGAGCAGGTGGCAGTTGATCAGGGCATTGACCTTGTCGGTGCCGTAGGAAAACTGGTTGAGGCCCTGCGAGAACAGGCTGACCACCCGCTCGGTGCGCGCGAACAGGCGATAGAAGTCGATCAGCGCGGCCTCCTCCAGCCCGCAGGCCACGGCGACGCGGGCGGGATCGCCGACCTGCGCGCGCGCAGCCTCCAGCGCCGCGTCCAGGCCCTCGGTGGCCTGCGCGGTGAATAGCGCGTGCGTCTCGCCCTGGTCGTGCAGCCAGCACAGGAGGCCGTTGAACAGCAGGTGGTCGGTGCCCGGTGCCAGGGGCAGATGGCGGTCGGCGATATCGCAGGTCGCGGTGCGCCGCGGGTCGATGACCACCACCATGAGGTCCGGGTTGTTCCGCTTTGCCTGTCGCAACCTCTGGAACAGCACCGGATGACACCAGGCCAGGTTGGACCCGGCAATGACCACCAGCTTGGCGCGTTCCAGATCCTCGTAGCAGCCGGGCACGGTGTCGCTGCCGAAGGCCCGCTTGTGCGCGGCCACGGCCGAGGACATGCACAGGCGGGAGTTGGTGTCGATGTTGGCGGCGCCGATGAAGCCCTTCATCAGTTTGTTGGCAACGTAGTAGTCCTCGGTGAGCAGTTGCCCGGAGACGTAGAAGGCCACCGATTCCGGGCCCGTCTCGGCAATGATGCGCGAGAACTCGCCGGCCACGTGATCAAGCGCGCGGCCCCAGTCGGTGCGTTCGCCGTCGATCTCCGGAAACAGCAGCCGGTCCTCCAGCCCCACCGTCTCGCCCAGCGCCGCGCCCTTGGAACAGAGCCGCCCGTAATTGGCGGGGTGCTCCGAATCGCCGGCCACGCGCACATTCATCGCCTCGTCCACGGTGGCCAGTACGCCGCAGCCGGTGCCGCAGTAGGGGCAGGTGGTTCTGACTGTCTGCTCGGACATGAATTTTCCCGCCGGGGCGCTTCAGAGAACATTTCGGAACAGGCTCCGGTCGTGCAACCGGCCCCGAACGAAGCGATTGTAGTCGTCACGGATGGACCCGAGAATGTAGCGGCGGAATGCAAGCAGGGCCAGTACCCCAAGCAGCACCCGCAGACCATCCCACCAGCCGGGCAGATCCAGGAACAGGATGAGCACCAGCGGCCAGACATACAGCAGCCCGCGCAGCCCGTGACGCGCCAGGATCAGGCCGCCGGCCGTCAGCCGCAACAGGCGCTGGCCGGGGCGCCGGTATTGTACCTGGAATACGGCGGCTTCGAGCGGGTTGTCGATGTCGTCGAGGGAGCGGGCTCTCATGCGGTCATCCAGCCCATCGCGACGATCAGTGATGCGCCACCTGGACGCCGACCTGCGGCATCTCCGCCAGGCCTGCCTCGCGGGCATGCGCCTGGAACCCGGGATTGCGCCAGAAGAAGGCACCGGGCAGGGTGGTCGGGATCACCAGCACATAGAAAAGTGCCCGCCCCAGCAGCTCCGCGGCCAGCACCAGCACCCCGCCCAGCGCCCAGAGCAGCGCCGTACCGATACCGCCCTGCCCGCTCAGCGCCACCGCCGCAAGCGCCACCGCGGCGGCACCCGTCAGGCCCCAGCGCAACAGGTCCACACGGCGGAACCGGGTGCGTAACACCCCGAGCGCGGCCTCGCCTTCGCCGCCGATGGCCCGCAGATGCAGAACATGCCGCCAGGCACCGAACGCCGTGAGCAGGATCCCGGCCAGCATGGGCAAGGCGAGTCCCCGCAACAGCGTACCGCTGGGCTCGCCCGCGGCGGCCGCGACCGGCACGAACACCAGCCCGGCGAACAGGGGACCCAGAACAAGCATGCTGCCGTAGAAACTGCTGAGCACCTGCCAGTGGTTCCAGTAGGGCCGCGCGGGGATGCGGTAGATGCGGTGCATGAACCACAACGCCAGTGGCCCCGCGATGACCGCCAGCCAGCCCGAGGCCGTGGCCAGCCCGCCGGCGACCCCGGCCGGCACCAGCTCCGTGACCTGCGGCAACACCGAGAACAGGGCATGGGCGCCGAGCAGGTTGTAGAACAACGCCACCGCGGCGACTTCCCGGCTCACCGGCGAGTATCGAAGATTGTTGAAGGCGCGGTAGAAGCGGTGCGGGCGCCCCAGGTGCAGGGTGGATATCACCAGGCCGAAGGTCTGCAAGGCGATCAGCCCGAACAGGGTCACAGGATAGGCGACCGGATGCGCCGCCGGCGACAGCATCTCCAGTCCGAACAGCGGACCGAGGAACAGCATCAGGAAAGCTCCGACCACGCCCTGAGTAATGAGGGTGAACAGCACCAGCGGGTCCTCGCGCGAACGCAGGGCCTTCAGGTTCCAGCCCGTATCCGACTCGCTGACCGGAAGGGGCGCGGGCCGGTAGCCGGTGTGATGGCCGCTCTTGACGCCCGGATCGGGACGCGCGTTCTGGTCATCGCGCACATAGCGCAGTGGCACGCTGTCCACCCGCCGCATCTCCCGCGGCAGGCTGCGCATCTGCTGGAAACGGATATTGGGGTGGGTGATCGAGGGATCCGGGAACCCCGGTATGCGCGTCTCCAGCTGGCTGCGCCCCTCGGGCGTCGTCTCGATGATGCCGAAGTCCAGCGCACCGCCCAGGCAGGCCGCCGCGCAGGCGGGCTTCAACCCCACTTCCAGCCGGTCGATGCACATGTTGCACTTGGACACGTGCCCAGCCTCGGTATCGAGCTGCGGCGCATTGTAGGGGCAGACCCAGGTGCAGTAGCCACAACCGAAACAGATGTCCGGGTCCTGCAACACGGCGCCGTATTCCGCGAACTTGGTATAGGCGCGCGTCGGGCAGCCCTTGAGGCACACCGGATTGTCGCAGTGGTTGCAAGCCATGGAAATGTTCAGGCGCTGTACCGCCGGATAGCTGCCGCCTTCGAGATACCCGACGGAGCGGAATGCGAGGTGCGGCGGTGTATTGTTCTTTTCAGCGCAGGCCGCCTCGCAGGCATGGCAGGCGATGCAGTTGTCGGCGTTGAAATAGAAGCCGTGCTGCTTGTAGCGGTTGGGATTGTCGCCAATGCCGCTGTCGCCATTGATGTTCAGGCTCTTGCCGGCCAGCGGATCGTTCTCGTCCACCAGTTGCACGGGCTTGCCATAGCGGTTTCTTTCCGGGTGCTCTACATCCGGAATGAAGGCATATTTCGGCTCGTCTTTTCTTACCTTGTACATGGCGGCGGTTTATCCTTCAAATCAATGGCCACGAAATCCATGTGATAGCCACGGAATCCGCGGAAACACATGATTGCTTGATTTCATAGCCACGTGAGCACACTGACATTGGTGAGAATGGTCCGCTGCTCGACCCTGAACCCAAAATACAGAATCCGGAATGTCACAAACCATGAATGTTGTTTTGCTCTTCTGGATTCTGGCTTCTGAATTCCTGAACAATTGATTGCTGTGGGTTCCGTGGATTCCGTGGCTATCATCGTCAATAGGCGCGTGCAGCGAGATTGAGTTTCGCAGCCGCGGCCTGGTCCTCGATCCTTTCCACCCGAACCGCGCACTGCTTGTAGGCCGGCTGGCGGGAATGTGGATCGAGCAGACCCAGGCTGACGCGATTCACGCACTCGTGGTAATGAAAGGGGATGAAGATCATGTTGCGCGGCACGCGCTGGGTCGGCTGTGCCATGACCACGGCATCCCCCCGACGCGACACCACGCGTGCATACTCGCCGCCCCGGATGCCCAGTTCCGCGGCCGTATCCGGGTTGATCTCCATGTAGGGCGTGGGACTGAACTTGTTCTGGTTGCCGATCTTGCCCGTGCGGGTCCGGGTATGGAAATGTTCGACCACCCGGCCGCTGTTCAGCCACAGCGGATAATCCTCGTCCGGCCGCTCGTTGTTGTCCACGAAGGGCAGGGGTATCAGCTTCGCCCGGCCGTCCGCGTGCTGGAACACGCCATCGGTATACAGGCGCGGAGCACCCCGCTCCGCGCCGTCCGGGCAGGGCCACTGCAGGCCCCGGGCCTGCTCGATCTTCTCGTAGCTCATGCCCGATATGTCGAGCATGCGCCCGCGCGACAGCGCCTTCATTTCCTCGAATACCTGCTCGGTGGTTTCGGGGAAATTCGGCTTCCTCTCCCTGTCGAAGCGCTTGGCCATCTGGTTGAAGATCCAGAAGTCGGGACGCGAATCGCCGTGCGGCGGCACCACGTTGCGCACCAGGTTGACGCGGCGCTCGGTATTGGTGAAACAGCCCTGCTTCTCCGCCCACAGGGCCGCGGGCAGATACACGTGGCTGTATTCGTTGGTCTCGACGTCGGCGTAGGCATCCTGAACCACCAGGAACTCCAGCTTCTCCAGGGTGCGGCGGATGCGCGCGGTGTTGGGCATGGAGGTCATGGGATTGGTGGCGATCAGCCACAGGCCCTTGATCTGCCCGGTCTCGATGGCGGGCAGGATGTCGGTCATGAACATGCCGCGCCGTGTGGGCAGGAAGTCCTCGTCGATGCCCCAGAACTCGGCGATCTCGCGCCGGTCCTCGGGATTCTCCAGGTAACGGTAACCGGGCAGGCCGGAGGCCGAGGACCATTCTCGCGTGCCCATGGCATTGGACTGGCCGGTGATCGACAGCGGCGCCGCTCCCGGCCGGCCGATGTTGCCGGTGATCAGGTGCAGGTTGTTGATGGCCACCACGCCATCGGACCCGTGAGTGGACTGGTTGATGCCCATGGTCCAGATGGTCATGGCAGCGCCGGTGCGTCCGAACAGGCGCGCGACATTGCGGATGGTGTCCTCGTCGATGCCGCAGATGCGCGAGGCCGTATAGGGATCGTACTGCTCGACCAGCGCGCGGAACGCCTCGAAGCCGCTGGTATGCCGGGCGATGTAGTCCGCGTCCTCCAGACCCTCGGCCAGGATGACGTGTGCCAGCGCATTGAGCAGCACCACGTCGGTACCCGGATTGATCGCCAGGTGCATGTCGGCGTTCTGCGCCAGCATGGTCACACGCGGATCCACGACGATCAGCGGGAAGCGGCGGCGTTCGCGTTCCTCGCGCATGCGCCAGTAGATCACCGGGTGCTGCTCGGGAAGGTTGGACCCGAAGGCGAGCAGGCAGTCGGTGTGCGCAAAGTCGTCATAACAGCCCGGCGGGCCATCGGAACCGAACGAACGCTTGTAGCCGGATACCGCGGAGGCCATGCACAGCGTGGTGTTGCCGTCATAGTTGTTGGTGCCGATCACACCCCGCACCAGTTTCCCCAGCGTATAGAACTCCTCGGTCATGATCTGGCCGGTGGAAATGACAGAGAAGGCATCCCTGCCGTACTGCGCCTGTATGCGCTGGATCTCCGCCGCGGTTCTGTCGAGAGCCGTGTCCCAGTCCGTCTCCCGGAAGGGTTCGTGAATGCCCTCCCGGATCAGCGGTACCCGGCCGCGCCCCGACGTGGTGAACAGCTCATGTTCGAGTATGCCCTTGATGCACAGCTTGCCGCGGTTGACATCGGCACCACCGACACCGCGCGAGCTGACGGCCCTGCCCTCCCTGTCCAGCCCGACCTCGATGGAACAGCCGGTGGAACAATAGCCGCAGGTGGTATAGCGCCACTCGACCACACCCTTGTCGGGGAGCTTGATGGGATTCTTTTTCTTGCGTCCGAAGAGCATCTGTATCCACCTCGGTGAGAAGCAAGGAGAAAGATCCCCGACCGCACCTCACCTCGTCATGCGCCATTTATCGATTCGGGCAGCCTTCATCGGGGGTCAGGGAAAGAAAGATCACATCCTCCCGCACTTCCACCGGGAAACGCGCGGCACAGCCTTCATCCGGTGCAACCGCTTCCCCGCTGTCGAGATGGATCTTCCAATCGTGCAGCGGGCAGGCCACCCTGTGGCCATGGACGATGCCCTGGGACAGGGGCCCGCCCTTGTGGGGGCAACGGTCCCGGAGCGCGAACACCTGGTCGTCCAGGGTCCGGAATACGGCGATGTCGCCATCGGCCGTGCGCACCACCCGCGCACCCTGGCGCGGGACGCTGTCGAGCGGACCAACTTCAATCCAGTTTTCGGTGTTGACGTTCTCTGCCTGCATCGTCCTCTCCTAGCCCACCTGTCGGATGGGGGTGAATTCGTGAGCGTCCGTGCCCTCGGCACGTGCCTTCCAGGGATCGACCTGGGCATGCTTCTGCGATTCCAGGAAGCGCTCGGCCAGGGCCTTGCGACCCTCCGGGTCCTCGACCACGCGTTCCTTGACGTAGGACAGCCCGACCCTTTCCAGCCAGGGCGCCGTGCGCTCCAGATAGTGCGCCTCCTCGCGGTAGAGCTGGATGAAGGCAGCGCAGTATTCCAGCACCTCCTCCGGTGTCTTGACGTGGCAGAGAAAATCGGTGGCCCGCACCTTGACGCCACCGTTGCCGCCGACGTGCAGCTCGTAACCGGAATCCACGCAGACCACGCCGAAGTCCTTGATGGTGGCCTCCGCACAATTGCGCGGACAGCCGGATACCGCGGACTTGAACTTGTGCGGCATCCAGGCACCCCAGGTCATCTTTTCGATCTCTATGCCCATGCGGGTCGAATCCTGCGTGCCGAAACGGCACCACTCCTTGCCCACGCAGGTCTTGACCGTGCGCATGGCCTTGCCATAGGCATGCCCCGACACGAACCCGGCAGCGGACAGGTCGCCCCAGATGCCCGGCAGGTCTTCCTTCTTCACGCCCAGCAGGTCGATCCGCTGGCCGCCGGTGACATGCACGGTGGGCACCTTGTACTTCTCCGCGATCTCGGCAATGGCCTTGAGTTCGGCCGGGGTCGTTTCGCCGCCCCACATGCGCGGGACCACCGAGTAGGTGCCGTCCTTCTGGATGTTCGCGTGCACCCGTTCGTTGATGAAGCGGGACTGGTTGTCGTCCTGGTACTCGCCCGGCCAGGCGCAGAGCAGGTAGTAGTTCAGGGCCGGCCGGCACTTGGAGCAACCATCCGGAGTCTTCCATTCGAAGAACTGCTGCACTGCCGGAATCGTCTTGAGTTCATGCTCGCGGATGCCGCGGCGCACCTCGTCGTGCGTATGCTCGGTACAACCGCACAGCGGCTTCAGATGCGGCGCGACCGAGTAGTCGCCACCCACCACATGCGCCAGCAGCGCCTCCACCAGCCCGGTACAGGACCCGCAGGAGCTGGAGGCCTTGGTATGGGCGCGCACTTCCTCCAGGGTGAACAGTTTCTTGTCGGTAATGGCCTTGACGATCTCGCCCTTGCACACGCCGTTGCAGCCGCAGATCTCGGCGCTGTCCGCCATGGCCGCCACCCGGGTGTCCTCGCCATGCCCGGAATCCCCGAGATGCGCCTGACCGAACAACAGGTTGTCACGGATGTCCGAGACGTCGGTATGGTCGCGCATCAGCTCGAAGTACCAGGCCCCGTCGATGGTGTCTCCGTACATCACGGCACCGACGATCCGGTTGTCACGCAGGACGACCTTCTTGTACACACCGCGCCCCGGATCCTGCAGCACCAGCGACTCGGTCGTCTCGTCGCCGATGAAGTCGCCGGCGGAGAACAGGTCGATGCCGGTGACCTTGAGCTTGGTAGAGGTCACGGAGCCTTCGTAGCGGGCGATGCCGATCTTCGCCAGGTGGTTTGCCGCCACCTTGGCCATCTCGAACAGGGGCGCGACCAGGCCATAGGTCACGCCGCGATGCTGGACGCATTCGCCGACGGCATAGATCCGGGGGTCGAAGGTCTGCAGGGTATCGTTGACCACCACGCCGCGCTCGCAGTGCAGACCGGCGCGCTGCGCCAGCTCGACGTTGGGGCGGATGCCGACGGCCATCACCACCAGGTCGGCGGGAATCTCCAGGCCATCCTTGAGGCGGACACCTTCGACATGGTCCTTGCCGAGTATGGCCTCGGTCTGGGCTTCGAGCAGGAACTTGAGCCCGCGCTCTTCCAGAGAAGCCTTCAGCAGCGCAGCGGCCGGCTTGTCGAGCTGGCGCTCCATCAGGGAATCCATCAGGTGAACGACGGTTACGTCCATGCCCTGTTTCATGAGGCCGTTGGCGGCCTCCAGGCCCAGCAGCCCGCCACCGATCACGACGGCCTGGCCGCCCTTGCGGCTGTGCGCGGCGGCCAGCATGGCATCGACATCGGCGATGTCGCGGAAGGCCACCACGCCCCTGAGCTCATTGCCGGGCACCGGAATGATGAAGGGATTCGATCCGGTTGCCAGGATCAACCGGTCATAGGACGCCTCAGTCCCGTCCTCGGCCCTGACCACCCGGCGCACGCGGTCGATCTCGGTCACCCACTTGCCCTTGTGCAGGGTGATGCCGTTGTCCGCGTACCATTGCTCGTCGTTGAGCATGATCTCGTCGACGGTCTTCTCGCCGGCAAGCACCGGTGAAAGCATGATGCGGTTGTAGTTGCCGTAGGGCTCGCCGCCGAACACCGTGATGTCGTACATCTCCGGCGCCAGCTTCAGGAGTTCTTCCAGGGCGCGCACCCCGGCCATGCCGTTGCCGATCAGAACCAGTTTTTCCTTCATGGGTCTTCACTCGATGAAATCAGTCGTACCCCCCTTGAGCAGAAAGCGTGCCAATCGCGGATGCTCATGTAACGCGTTGAGCTTCTTGACGATTCACAATACCCGAGCGATAAAGCCCGGAATCCGCACCGCGAACGTGCACCATGATGGTGCAGACCGGGCGCCCTCCGCTGCAGCACAGTGCGAAATTACCCCTGCATTCTGCACCGGAATGGCACAGGCCCGGCCCGCGGCCCCGCAGCAATCCGGTAATTTCGACAGGGACTCAAGCGCTTGCAGCGGCCAGGGGCATGAATCCGCCATTGCTGGCACAGCCATTGCTCTATGGCATGCAGCGACCGGAAACGGATCCGGTCTGTCAGGGCGCAGCGCTGCGCGTACAGGAGTCGTTTCAATGAGTGACGGGCGTTTCAATCTGTTTTCGTTTTCGGGCCGGATGCGCATCCTGCATCTCACCTGGTTTGCCTTCTTCCTGAGCTTCTTCGTCTGGTTCAACATGGCGCCGCTGCTGGGCATGATGCGCGAGACACTGGGTCTCAGCGACCAGCAGGTGAAGGCCCTGCTGATTCTCAACGTGGCCCTGACCATTCCCGCCCGTATCGTGGTCGGCATGCTGGTCGACCATTTCGGCCCCCGGCGCATGTACTCGCTGCTGCTCGCCATCGGCGCCTTCCTGTGTTTCGCCTTCGCCATGGCCGATGACTACGAACAACTGGCGCTGACACGCTTCCTGCTCGGCTTCGTCGGCGCGGGCTTCGTCATCGGCATCCGCATGGTGAGCGAATGGTTTCCGGCAAAACAGGTCGGCGTGGCAGAAGGCATCTACGGCGGCTGGGGCAACTTCGGTTCCGCAGCCGCGGCCATGATCCTGCCCAGCGTGGCGCTGATGTTCGGCGGCGATGACGGCTGGCGCTACGCCATTGCCCTGACCGGTGCCATCGCGCTGGTCTACTCTCTGGTCTACTTCTTCTCGGTCAGCGACACGCCCAAGGGCTCGACCTACTTCAAGCCCAGGAAGACCGGCGCCATGGAGATCACCAGCCGCGGGGACTATTTTCTCTACCTGGTCATGAACCTGCCCATGTACGGCGCACTGGCCCTGCTGGCCTGGAAGCTCGGGCCGGACAACCTGGGCATGATCGGGGAAACCGCAACCTGGCTGATCTACGCGACCCTGGCCGGCATCTACCTCTTCCAGGCCGTGCGCATACACCAGATCAACCACCATGTGTTCACGGAGGAAGTCCCGGAAATCGAACGCTACAAGTTCAAGCAGGTGGCCGTGCTGGACCTGGCCTACCTGGTGACCTTCGGCTCGGAGCTGGCCGTGGTTTCCATGCTGCCCCTGTTCTTCCTGGACACCTTCGACCTGGATCCGCGCCTGGCCGGCCTGCTGGCCTCGGGCTATGCCTTCATGAACCTGCTGGCGCGGCCGGGCGGCGGCCTGTTCAGCGACCGCTTCGGCCGCAAGCGCACCCTGCTCATCCTGCTCGGGGGACTCACCGCAGGCTACTTCCTGCTCGGCAACATCACCGGCACCTGGCCGGTATGGCTGGCGGTGGTTGCCACCATGGCCTGCTCCTTCTTCGTACAGGCGGGCGAGGGCGCCGTGTTCGCCATGGTGCCACTGGTCAAGCGCCGGTTGACCGGACAGATCGCGGGCATGGCGGGGGCCTACGGCAACGTCGGCGCCGTACTGTTCCTGACCGTGCTCTCCTTCGTCTCGCCGCAGACCTTCTTCTTCGTCATCGCCGGCGCGGCCCTGCTGGTGCTGGTGATCACGGCACTGTTCCTGGAAGAACCGCGCGGGCACATGGCCGAGATCCTGCCCGACGGCACGGTGCAGATGATCAAGGTACACTGAGCGGAAGGCCACGGCGCGGTGCCGTGGCCTTCCGTTCGGCCGCCGGAACCCAGGCATGACCCAGCTCAGGCTCTCCGCCGCCCAGCGCTCGGAGGCCGGCCTCAAGCCGGTCAACGAGGACTCGGTCGGCATACAGATCCCCGACCCGCCCCTGCTGACCAGCAAGGGTGCCGCGGCGGTCATTGCCGACGGCATGAGCGGCAGCGAAGGGGGACGCGAGGCGGCCGAGGCCTGCGTGACAGGCTTCCTGTCCGACTATTTCAGTACCCCGGAATCCTGGTCCGTGGAGACCTCCGGGGAGAAGATACTGGGCGCCCTGAACCGCTGGCTGTACGGGCAAGGGCAGCAACGCTTCGGCAACAGCCGCGGCCTGGTGACCACGCTGAGCGTGCTGGTGATCAAGTCGCATCTTGCCTGCCTGTTCCATGTCGGCGACACCCGCATCTACCGTTTCCGCGACGGCGAGCTGGAACCCCTGACCCAGGATCACAACCTGGTGGTCGGCGGGGACAAGACCTGCCTCAGCCGGGCCATGGGCGTGGATCCGCACCTGGACATCGACTATTCCTGCCAACCGGTGGAGACCGGCGACCTCTTCCTCCTCACCACCGACGGCGTCCACGGCTTTCTCCCGGACGCCCGCCTGCGCGAGCTGCTGCAGCGCCATGGCGGCAATCTGGAAACCGCGGCGGACCGGATCATCGAGGCCGCGCTGGCCGCAGGCAGCAATGACAATCTGAGCGTCCAACTGCTGCGCATCGATGCCCTGCCCGAAGCCAATGATGCCGAGTTCTATCGCCAGCTCACCGCCCTGCCCTTTCCGCCGCCACTGGCGCCGGGCATGAAGCTGGACGGCTTCCGCATCCTGCGCGAGCTGCATGCCAGCAATCGCACCCAGGTCTATCTCGCAGAGCGCGAGGGAACCGGCGAGCGGGTCGCTCTGAAGACGCCCTCGGTCAATTTCGAGGACGATCCCCTGTACATCGACCAGTTCCTGCACGAGGAATGGGCCGGCCGGCGGCTGAACAGCCCGCACCTGCTCAAGGTGCTGCCACCGCCGGACGACCGCCAGTGCCTGTACTCGGTCACCGAACTGGTGGAGGGCCAGACGCTGCGCGCCTGGATGGACGACCATCCCCAGCCGCCGCTTTCCGAAGTGCGCGACATTGCCCGCCAGATTGCCCAGGGACTGCGGGTCATGCACCGCCAGGAGATGATCCACCAGGACCTGAAGCCGGAAAACGTCATGATCGACCGCGACGGCCTGGTGAAGATCATCGACTTCGGCTCCACCAAGATTGCCGGCATCGCCGAGATCCGCACGCCCCTGGAACGGGACCGGCTACTGGGCACCCGCGACTACACGGCGCCGGAATACCTGCTCGGGCACCCAGGCAGCAACCGCTCCGACATCTATTCATTGGGCGTGGTGGTCTACGAAATGCTCACCGGGCACCTGCCCTATGCGCACACGCCGACGGCGCGCAATCTCAAGCGACTTCGCTACCGTTCCGCTCGCCACTTCAATCCGGAGATTCCCGACTGGATGGATGGCGCCCTGCAAAAGGCGGTGCACCCGGATCCCGCGCGCCGCTATGAGCGGCTGTCCGAGTTCATCCATGACATCAGCCAGCCCAACGACGCGCTGGTTCCCGATGCGCAGCTCCCCCTGATCGAACGCAACCCGCTCGGTTTCTGGAAGGCGCTGGCGCTGTTGTCACTCGCCGCCAATCTGCTGTTGCTGATACTGCTGGCTTCCTGAAAAGTCAGTGCGCGGTAAAGGGCACCACACGTACGTCGTCCGCCGTCTGCTCGAACAGGGCAGCCAGGGGGCGGGGACGGGCAATATGGAATCCCTGCAGAAGATCCACGCCCATGCTCTCCAGCATGGTCGCCGTTGCTGCCGACTCCACGTGCTCGGCCACGGTCTGCTTACCCAGACTGGCGGCAATGTCGCGTACCGACCGCACCATGGTGCGGTCGACCTCACTGTCGGTGATCCGGCGCACGAAGCTGCCGTCTATCTTGACCATGTCCACGGGCAATTCCTGAAGCAACACGAAGGAAGAGAGCCCACTGCCGAAGTCGTCCAGGGCAATCCGGCAGCCGCGGGCCTTGACAGCCTGCATGAACTGGGTGGATCGGACCAGATCCGAGGTGGCCACCGACTCGCTGATCTCGAAACACAGTTTCCGGGCCGGAAAACCGCTGCTGTCGAGCAGTCCCAGCACAAAATCCACGAAGCCCTCGTCGGCGATGGCCGCGGCGGAAAGATTCACGGCACAAAGCTCGGTTTCTTCCAGGCATTCGCGATGGCGCCCGAACCAGTCCACGACACGACGCAACACCCAGCGATCGATGGGAATGGCCAACCGGTAGCGCTCCGCGGCTGACATGAAGGCGCCGGGAAGTATGACCTCGCCCTCATCCGGGCCGTTCTCCGGCAGGCGCAAAAGAATCTCCAGCCGCCGTCGTCCGTCATCTTCTCCGACTGCCTGCATGGGCTGGGCATAGAGCCGGAACCCGTCGGCATCCAGTGCTGCCGTCAAGCGCGGTGCCCACTGCATGTCGCCCGCGGGTGCTGCCTTCTCGAGGCCGCGCTCCACGGGATAGACATAGATGCAGTTGCGGCCCCGTTCCTTGGCCGTGTAGCAGGCCGAGTCGGCATGACTGAGCAGCACCTCGAAGGCAACGCCGCAATGAAAGGGCACCATGCCGAT
The DNA here is from genome assembly GCF_027000115.1 of Thiohalobacter sp. Taxonomy (NCBI): domain Bacteria; kingdom Pseudomonadati; phylum Pseudomonadota; class Gammaproteobacteria; order Thiohalobacterales; family Thiohalobacteraceae; genus Thiohalobacter; species Thiohalobacter sp. Next base: position 51,427 of record NZ_JALTON010000058.1, read on the forward strand.
GCTGACACCGATACTGAACTGGCGCGCATGCCACTGGAAGCGGAACTTCTCCACCGTTTCGCGCATGCGTTCGGCCAGTGCCTGCGCCTCTTCCAGCGAGGCATTTTCCAATAGCAGCGCAAACTCGTCTCCGCCCACGCGCGCCAGCATGTCACGTGTCCGCACCTGGGCCGAGAGCAGTGCTGACACCCGCCGCAGCAGCTCGTCGCCGGCGAGATGGCCGCAACTGTCGTTGACCGCCTTGAAGTTATCGAGATCGAGGTAACAGAGCACATGCAACTGGTCGGCGTGGTTCTCGCGCTGCGCCAGCAACCGCAGCCGGCGCTCGAACTCGCGGCGGTTGATGAGTCCGGTCAGTCCGTCATGAGTCGCCTGGTAGGCCAGGCGCTCCTCGAGTTCGCGCCGGTCGGTGATGTCGCGGCAGATGACCAGCAGACGCGGGTTGTCATCGGCGGCCGGGTCCAGGCTGGCGCGCTGATGCACCCAGAGCACGCTGCCGTCCTTGCGCAGCTTGCGGTACTCGATGCCCTCGTCCGGTTGCGTATTCCGCAGCCGGCCAGCGATGTGTTCCAGCACCCGGGCCTGGTCCTCTGGATGGATGACCAGGGTCGCCGACTGGCCGATCAGCTCTGCCGGCTCGTAACCCAGCATGTCCGCACCCACCTTGTTGATGGAGAGGATGACGCCCTCGGCATCGATGGTTGTATAGATGTCGGGTGCATTCTCGTACAGGGCCTGGTAGCGGGCCTCGGACAGGCGCAACGCGCGCTCGGCACGGATGGTATCGGTAACGTTGCGGAATATGCCGCGGGTGGAAATGGGCCGACCATCCTTGAAGATGGACCCGCAGTCTCCCTCCAGATGTACCGTCTCGCCATCCTTGGTGACGAACTTGAAATCGATGCGATTGAGCGTTTCGCCCTGCTTCAGCCGGCGGAAGCGGTCCTGGCAGCAGATCATGCTGTCCGGATGCAGCACATCGAGCAGATTGAGTCGCTTGACCTCTTCCTCTGTATAGCCCATGGTCTCGCGCCAGGCACGGTTGACATAGAGGAAGGAGCCGTCCGGCGCCAGGCACTGAATGAGGTCGCTGGTGTTGTCGAACACATCGAGGTAGCGTTCCCGGCTCTCATGCAGTTCCTCCTCGATGCGCTTGCGGGCGGAGGCCTCGATGCGACGGCGCCGCAGCAGATCGATGAGCACCGGCAGCCGGCGCAGACTCTCCGGATTCAGGGGCAGGAACTGGTCGATGCCGGCCGACAGGCAGGCCAGCGCCGTCTCCTCGCCACCGTGCTCCACCAGCAGCACCAGGCGGTCGGCCAGACCCAGGGTTTCACACAGACCGGCCAGTTCCAGGGCCGTGATATCGCCGCAGGCCAGCTCGGCCAGAATGACATCGGGCGCCCCGTTGCGCAGCGCGCGTTCGACCTCCGCGTGATCGACTGCGTGCGACAGCTCAATGGCCCCTGCGTGGGCATCCAGTGCCCCCCTGCACAACCGCAGGGCCTCTTCGCCGCCGACCAGGAGCAGCCTTGTGTCGGTTTCTTCCATCATCCATCGCCTCGACCGGTGGCCGACGGACCGTGCCTTCTGCCGGAGGCGTTCGGTCCCAGCATCGACCGGCAGGGTGCCGGCCCTGCCATCGTCCTGATTGTTCTTGTTTGCCTCCGCTGCATTCCCCGACGCGCGAAGTCATGACGGTATCGCCGCCCGCCGAGAGGGCGACACCGGGCGGCCAATTATAGCGCCACCGCCCCCGGAGGGGATCCCCCAACCGACGAGTGGTCGTGTTTTGACGGCCGCTGACAACAGCCTGCTCCGTGCTGACGGGACAGAAGCAGGGAATACAGTTGGTTATGTCAGAAGACCCGCAGACCCGCGTCAGTGCTCTCGGGTGGCGAGGAAGCGGATGTCCGGCCACTTCTCCTCGGCCAGTTGCAGGTTGACGCGGGTGGGCGCGATGTAGACCAGATCCCCGCCCTGGTCCAGGGCCAGGTGGTCGTGGGCCTTCTCGCGGAAGCGTTCCAGCGCGCGCGGATCGTCGCACTCGATCCAGCGTGCGGTGGCGACCTGCACCGGCTCGAAGCTGCATTCCACCTTGTACTCGTCCCTTAGCCGCTGGGCGACCACGTCGAACTGCAGCACGCCGACCGCGCCCAGGATGAGATCGTTGTTGCGCAGCGGCCGGAACAACTGGGTGGCGCCCTCCTCGCAGAGCTGGTCGAGGCCCTTCTGCAGGGCCTTCATCTTCAGCGGGTCGCGCAGGATGGCACGCCGGAACAGCTCCGGGGCAAAGCTCGGAATGCCGGCAAACTTGAGGTCCTCGCCCTGGGTGAAGGCATCGCCGATGCGGATGGTGCCGTGATTGTGCAGGCCGATGATATCGCCGGGAAAGGCTGCCTCGATATGATCGCGGTCGGAGGCGAGGAAGGTCACGGCGTTGGCCACGGTGACATCGCGGCCGATGCGGACATGGCGCAGCTTCATGCCCTTGCGGTAGCTGCCGGAGCAGACGCGCAGGAAGGCGATGCGGTCACGGTGCTGCGGGTCCATGTTCGCCTGGATCTTGAACACGAAGCCGCTGAAGGCTTCCTCTTCCGGCCACACCTCGCGCGACTCGGTTTCGCGCGGCAGCGGCGCGGGCGCGTACTCGACGAAATAGTCGAGCAGTTCCTGCACGCCGAAGTTGTTGATCGCCGAACCGAAGAACACCGGCGTCTGCTCGGCACGCAGGTAGGCCTCCGGGTCGAAGGCGTGGCTGGCCCCACGCACCAGCGCCACCTCGTCGCGCAGTTCGGCAGACTGGTCACCCAGCACCTCTTCGGCCAGGGGATTGTCCAGCCCCTTGATGAGGGTCACATCCTGGCGCTCGCTGCCCTTGCCGGGCGTGTACAGGTGGATGCTGTCGTCGATGAGGTGATATACACCCCTGAAGCGCTTGCCCATGCCGATGGGCCAGGTCACGGGTGCGCATTCGATGTCCAGCACCGATTCGACCTCGTCGAGCAGTTCGATCGGCGCCTTGCCCTCGCGGTCCAGCTTGTTGATGAAGGTGAAGATGGGCGTGGTGCGCAGCCGGCACACCTCCATCAGCTTGATGGTGCGCTCCTCGACGCCCTTGGCCACGTCGATGACCATGAGCGCCGAATCCACCGCCGTCAGGGTGCGGTAGGTGTCCTCGGAAAAGTCCTCGTGACCGGGGGTGTCGAGCAGGTTGACCATGCGCGCCCGGTAGGGGAACTGCATCACCGAGGAGGTCACCGAGATGCCGCGCTGCTTTTCCAGCGCCATCCAGTCGGAGGTGGCGTGGCGCGCGGCCTTGCGGCCCTTGACGGTGCCGGCGAGCTGGATGGCGCCGCCAAACAGCAGCAGCTTCTCGGTCAGCGTGGTCTTGCCGGCGTCCGGGTGGGAGATGATGGCAAAGGTGCGGCGGCGCGCGGCCTCCGCGGCGATGTTCGACATGGCGGGTGATACTCGGCGTCGGTCAGGGACTGCAACGGCCGGCCATTGTACCATCCCGTGAAAAAGGCGGCGCAAGCGCCGCCCTTCCCGTTGCCCGGATGCGGGCCCTCAGCGGCGGCGGGCCAGCCCCACCAGGCCGAGCAGCCCGGAGCCGAACAGCCAGACCGCGGCCGGGACCGGGACCGCGGTGGTCGGGGCGCTGGTGTAGAAGGCACCGGCCAGATTGAGCACCACCGGGTTGCTGCCGCCCTCGACCAGACGCAACTGCATGTCGCCGGCCAGCGCCGCCCCCGCGGCGATCCCGAAATCGGACAGATCGACCAGCGCAATGCCCAGGTACTGGTTGTTCAGCGTACTGCCGTTCCAGATCATGCCGTCGAGCACGCACTGGGTGGACGGGCTGCCGCAGCCGAACAGGGTCGCCGGTGCCAGGCTGGCAGTGGTGCCGTTGATGGTGAGATCGATGGTGTTGCCGGTCTGGTCCCAGGTGAACAGGAAGGCGAGATCGGCGCCACTGCCGTTGTAGGCGCTGTTGTCGCTGAAGCCGAGGCCCAGCGTCACGTCGTCGTACCCCGGATAGGGCGCGGTGGCATAGAAGGTGGTTGCGTCGATGTCGGTCACCGGGCCCGGCGTGCTGGACGGATGGTCGTAGCCGCTGCCGTCGTACATGCCGCTGCCCGTGAAGGAGGTCACAGTATCGACGAAGGCATTGTCGTCGAAAGTATAGGACCCCAGGGTAACGGCGGCCTGCGCCCCCGTCGTCGCGATCGCCAGGATCGCACTCAGCCAGATCGGTTTCATGGTGTCTGCTCCTCGTTACGCCGGCCCGGATCCGCCGGTATGTTCCGGCTCGGCATGTCTCCGGACCGCCCGTGTTCGCTTGCCTTAGAGTGCCGCCCCGGGCGGTGGTGGTGGCGGCGACGGCGGGCCGTTGCCGATGGGCTGGTTCGGGTCCACCGGCACCACGCCCGGCACTCCGGGCGGCGGTGGCGGGGGCGAAGGCGGCCCGCTGCCCACCGGCTGGGTGGGATCGACGGGGACCACGCCCGGCACCGAGGGCGGACCCGCAGGCGGCGTACCGCCACCACCGCCCGTGGTCTGGATCTGCGGCGTGAGCTGCTGGCTGTCCTCCGGCCGCAGGTTCACGCCCTGGACGCTCAGTTGCGGCGTCGGGTCGGGCAGGCCACCGGCGGCGGGATTCAGCGTCTCCCAGCGCCCCCAGCTCAGCACCGAGTCCTGGTCCGGTTGCGTGGCGGCGGATGCCGGCGCGGCGCAGACCGCCGCAAGCAGTAGGCATCCCGAAATTGTGTATTTCATGTGTGTTCGACCCCTTCCGGCCGTGCCTCTGCCAGGCACTTGCTGATTCACCAGGCCCATTCCTTCGGAGTGGCCCATGACCGAAGGCAAGTTTCGCGCCAGAACCGGATTCTGTTCCGGACTCAGTCACTTGGCGCAGCCATTGGGGACGCTGAACGAATTTTTTGTAAGGAATCCCAGACATGCTTTCCCATGCGGGAAAACAAAAACCTTCCTGTTCTCTTTTGAGAACAGATAGTTGTGCGTTATTCCATCAATATCCGAACTGTCAGAAATACCGACATGCGGCCAATCAATCGTCAAATCCATCGACCCGGCCTTCACCGCCAGGCCGTTTTCCCCGTCAAATCCGGCGCTTGCCGTGCGGCCGCCGAACGTTGTCCAGACTGCGCGCAAGCACCAGCGCGTTCTCGCGCCCGCGTTCGGCGGGATAGTAGTTGCGGCGCTCGCCGATTTCGTTGAAGCCGAGTCCGCGATACAGGGCCAGTGCGGCCTCGTTGGATGGCCGCACCTCGAGGAACAGGCTGTCGGCGTCCTGCCGGCGGGCGACGTCCATGAGGAACAGCAGCAACCGGCGCCCCAGGCCCTTGCCCTGGGACTCGGGCCGCACGCAGAGGTTGAGCAGATGGGCCTCGCCCACGGCAATACTCATGACGGCATAGGCCTCGATGATGTGTTCGCGTTCGAACACCCAACAGTCGTAGCCGACCCGAAGGCAGTCGCGCAGGATACCCTCGGTCCATGGGAAAGGATAGGCACGGCGTTCGATGTCCATCACCTCATGGACATCGCCCAGGCCCATGCGCCGGAAGCGGCCGCCAGGCTGGCGCAGCACGGCACTCATGGCGCGGCCTCCGCAACCAGGGAGCGGGCCAGCAACAGGTCGGCCCAGGCCTTGCGCTTCTCGCCGGGGCTGCGCAGCAGGTAGGCCGGGTGATAGGTCACCACCACCGGGATGCCTTCCGGTTCCAGCCGGTGGACGCGACCCCGCAGGCGGCCGATGGGGGCGTCGCTGTGCAGCAGGTTCTGGGCGGCGATCCGGCCCACCGCCAGGATCAGTCGCGGCCGGATGAGCTCGATCTGGCGGTTGAGGAAGCCGGCACAGGCCTCGACCTCGTCCGGCCGCGGATCACGATTGTTCGGCGGGCGACACTTGAGGATGTTGGCGATATAGGCCTGGTTGCGGTCCAGCCCCACGGCGCGCAGCATGGCGTCCAGCAGTTGCCCGGCCCGGCCGACGAAGGGCTCGCCGCGCCGGTCCTCCTCGGCCCCGGGCGCCTCGCCGATCACCAGCCAGTCGGCGTTGCGGTTGCCGACGCCGAATACCGTCTGCGTGCGGCTCTGATGCAGCGGACAGGCGGTGCAGCCGGCCACGGCCGCGGCCAGGCCGTCCCAGTCGGCCGGTATCACCGGGGCGGTGGCCACTGCGGGCTCGGCGACCGCCTGCGTGGGCCGCTCAGCCGCCGGCCGAGCCGCGGCCGCTGCCGCCGGCACGGCCGCTTCCGCTGCGGGGGCCGACTGCGCCCCCTTCCCCCGGCGCACCCAGACCTGCACGCCCAGGGCGTCGAGATAGGCCTGTCGCAGCGGGTCCGTCATGCCTCAGACATCACCGAGCTGCGGGTGCTCGCGCTCCGGGATCACGATCTTGTTCAGGGCGTTGATGTAGGCCTTGGCCGAAGCGATGACGATATCCGTATCCGCACCCTGGCCGTTGACGATGCGCCCGGCCTTCTCCAGCCGTACCGTGACCTCGCCCTGGGCATCGGTGCCGCTGGTGATGTTGTTCACCGAGTAGAGTTGCAGCTCGGTGCCGCTGTGGGCCACGGCCTCGATGGCGCGAAAGGCGGCGTCGACCGGTCCGCTGCCCGATTCGCGCGCATGCCGCTCCTCGCCGTCCACGGACAGCGTGATCTCGGCTGTTGGCGTCTCGCCCGTCTCCGAGCAGACCCGCAGCGCCAGCAGCCGGTAACGCTCGTTCTCGGCCTCCAGCGCGGCCTCGGTGACCAGCGCCTGCAGGTCCTCGTCGTAGATCTCGTGCTTCTTGTCGGCCAGCTCCTTGAACCGGGCGAAGGCCTCGTTCAGCGCCTCTTCCGAGTCGAACTCGATGCCCAGCTCCCTGAGCCGGGTGCGGAAGGCATTGCGACCGGAATGCTTGCCCAGCACGATGCGGTTGGCGGTCCAGCCCACATCCTCGGCGCGCATGATTTCGTAGGTCTCGCGGCTCTTGAGCACGCCGTCCTGGTGGATGCCGGACTCGTGCGCAAAGGCATTGGCGCCGACGATGGCCTTGTTGGGCTGCACCGGAAAGCCGGTGATGCCGGACACCAGGCGCGAACAGGGCACGATCTGGCTGGTATCCAGACCGGTATCGCAGGGGAACACGTCCTGGCGCGTGCGCACGGCCATGACCACCTCTTCCAGGGCCGCGTTGCCGGCACGCTCGCCGAGGCCGTTGATGGTGCACTCCACCTGGCGCGCACCGTTGAGCACCGCCGCCAGCGAATTGGCCACCGCCAGTCCGAGGTCGTTGTGGCAGTGCACGGAAAAAACCGCCTTGTCGGCGTTGGGCACCCGCTCGATCAGGGTACGGATCAGCTCGCCGAACTGCTGCGGCACGTTGTAGCCCACCGTGTCCGGAATGTTCACGGTGCGCGCGCCGGCATCGATCACCGCCTCGATCACCCGGCACAGGAAGTCGATCTCGGACCGGCCCGCATCCTCGGGCGAGAACTCGACATTGTCGGTGTACTGGCGCGCCCGCTTCACGGCATGCACGGCCTGCTCGACCACCTGGTCGGGCGACATGCGCAGCTTCATCTTCATGTGGATGGGCGAGGTGGCGATGAAGGTGTGGATGCGGGCGCTGGCCGCGTCCTTGAGGGCCTCGCCGGCGCGGTCGATGTCGCGGTCCAGGGCGCGTGCCAGGCCGCAGACGGTGCTCTCGCGCACGGCCTGGGCCACCGCCTGCACCGCCTCGAAGTCGCCGGGACTGGCGATGGGGAAACCCGCCTCGATCACGTCCACGCGCATGCGTTCCAGCGCCTTGGCGATGCGGACCTTCTCGTCACGGGTCATGGACGCGCCGGGGCTCTGCTCGCCGTCGCGCAGGGTGGTATCGAAGATGATCAGCTTGTCCTGGTTCATGTCCTGGCTCCACGGGCCGCGCTGCGCGGCGCCTGCCGTCACCCGGCGTCCGGAACTATATCAAAGCAGGGACTGGCTCGCCTCGGCCCGGATCCGGGGCATGTGAATAATTAAGGGTGCGTGCGGAGATTGTCGGTGAGATTCGTCTGCCCCTCAGGGCAGCAGCAGGCCGAACAGCAGCAGGCCGCGCCCGGACGGGGCGGCGGTAAGCTCGAATGCTGCAAGGGGCGTGGCCATGCTTCGACTATAGTGGCTTGGGGCGGATTTGCCAAGCGGTGGGGGATGATGGCCACGGGATCCACTGAATCCACGGAAAGGATACTGGTATCGGCAAACCCGGCCCGGGATCACGGCGAAGCATGGCTGCGCCGCCGACAGCCCTTCCGTGGATTCAGTGGATCCCGTGGCTATCCCCCCAGCGAACCGGACGCCACACCCTCAGAAATCCCGGATCAGCGCCAAGTTGATCTGGGTGCGGCGATAGTCGTACAGGTCCAGGTTCGAGGCATTCAGGGTGCGCAGCAGGTCGCCGTTGAGGCGCCACTTGTCGAAGGCACCACCCGCGAACTGGTGACTGAAACCGACCAGCAGGCGGCGGTCGCGGTCGTCGCGGGACTGGCTCGTGAGCACGGGATCGGTGCCGTCGTAGTCCAGATCCCGCTGCGAGATGCGGGCATGGAGCTGGCCGCGCGGCCAGGCACGCCACTGGCCGGCGAGATAGTATTCCGGCCCGCTGCTGCCGTAGCCGGCCACGTCGGCCTCGAAGTCATGATGGCGGGCCCCGAGCTGCACGGCGACGCGACGGTTGTCGTAGTAGTGCGCCAGCATCACGCCCAGCTGCCGGTAGTCGCCCTCGCGCCCGCTGTCGGCATCGTCGTCGTAGTCGCGGCGGCCGACGCTGCCGTCGAGGGTGAACTCGCCGTCGCGGAACTGCCAGGTGACCAGCGGGTTGAGCGAGGTGAAGCGCGCCAGCGGGCTGCCGCCCAGTTCGATGTAGTCGAGCTGCAGGTTGAGCGCGGCGCGCCAGTGGCGCAGCACCACCAGCGCGGGGCCGGTGCCGAGGCTGGCGACGGTGAGATCGAACTCGGATTCGTGGTTGTAGCCGCGGTGATAGGCGCTGAGCTGGGTCTGCCACAGGAACTCGGCGGCGCGCTCGCCGATCATGTGCCGGCTGCCGGGATTGAAGGTGTGGCTGAGCGCGGCCTGCAGGAACAGGCCGTTGTCGCTGCGCGCGGTATTGCCGGGCGCCAGACGGAAGGCCTCGGTGACGATCTCGGAGCTGGGTCCGACATTGACGTTGTTGTCGTACAGGCCACCGAGGCCCAGTTGCGCGCGCCAGCTATGGCGCACTGCCAGCCGCTCGGCATCGGCCTTGACCTGGGCCAGAAAGGCGAGGATGGACACCCGCACCTGCGGCGGCGTGGCGGGGTCGTCGAGCACCTGCTGCGCCAGCGCCTGCGCCTCGGCGTAGTTGAGCGCCCGGTAGTAGGCCACGGCCAGTTCCAGCCGCGCGCGATGCAGGCTGGGGTCGCTGGCCAGTATGGTCTGGAAGGCCTCGATGGCGCTGCGCAGGCGGTCTTCCTGCAGCGCCGTCATGCCGTCGCGAAACAGCCGTTCCAGTTCGTTGGCATCCCTGTCGGCTGCCCGGGCAAGGGGCGAAACCAGTACCGCGAGCAGGGCTGCCACGCGCAGCCAGCCTCCTCTCCCTGATGCGTTCATGTTGCCCACTCCGTCGCGTGGCCCCTGTCAGGGTGCCTTGTTGTTGGTTCGAAACTGGGAATGTTAGCCCCTTGGCACAGGCAGCTCAAACCCCGCTCGGCGGCTGGCGCCCGATCCGGGCGATTGCTAGACTTCGCCCGGGAATACAAAAAGATACCAACCCATGCCCCGATTCGCCGTCATTGTCCTGCTGCTCGCCCTGCTGCCCACTGGAGCAGGCGCGCAGGCGGCGGAACTGTTCGGCTACCGGGAGCTGCGCCAGTCCGACATCAGCCCCTTCACCCAGTGGCTCTCCGTGCTGGAGCGCCACGTCACCGAGGATGTGCCGGAGGCGGACTGCTCGGAGCGCCGCTTCAACCGCTGCCACCTGCGGCAGTGGCGTGCTTTCCTGGATGGCTTGCGCGGCCGGCCGCTGACCGAACAGCTTCAGGCGGTCAACGCCTACGCCAACCGCAAGCCCTACGTGCTCGACATCGACAACTACGGCATCCCCGACTACTGGGCGGTGGCGCGCGAATTTCTCTACAACGGCGGGGACTGCGAAGACTACGCCATTACCAAGCTGTTCTCGCTGCTGTGGCTGGGGGTGGCGCCGGAACGCATGCGGCTGGTGGTGCTGCAGGATACCAACCTGCGCATCCCGCACGCCGTGCTGGCGGTATTCACCGACGACGGCCGGACGCTGATCCTCGACAACCAGATCCAGGCGGTGGTGGAGGATCGCAGCATCGTCCACTATGTGCCCGTGTACTCGATCAACCAGCAGGCGTGGTGGATCCACACCCCGCGTTCCTGACCCGCAGCAGGTGGCAACCGTGAACCGAAACGCCGTTCGACCCGTCCTGTTCAGCCTGGCCCTGCTGGTCCTGCTGGTGGCACTGGGCATCTGGGGTCTGTTTGCCTACATCCAGCTCGAACAGCGCCGCGACCTGGCCGACTGGCAGCAGCGGCTGGGCATGCTGGCCGATGATCGCGTCGCCGACATCGAGGCCTGGGTGCAGGCACAGTTTGCACCGCTGGACGAACTGGCGAACAACGCTTCCCTGCAGCTCTACGTCTCGCAGCTCGGACTGGCCGGCACGCCCGAGTCCGGCTCGGTGGAACCGGCCCAGCTCGGCTACCTGCGCAACCTGATCGTCGCCAGCGCCGAGCGCGCGGGCTACCTGGCGCCAATGCCGCAGGTGCCGGCCAACCTGCCGCCGAGCACCCGTACCGGGCTGGCCGTGCTCGATGGCCGCGGCAACCTGCGGGTGGCAACGCCCGGCTTTCCCACCCTCGGAGCCCAGGAACAGGCGCTGGTGGAACGGGTACTGGCCGACAACCGGGCCGCCCTGCAGGCCCTGCCGGTGGCGACCGACGGCAGCCTGCGCGTCGCCTTCGCCGTGCCCGTGCCCGCGGTGCAGGGCCTGGGCACGCCGGACCGTCCGGTGGGCGTGCTGCTCGGCATCCGCCGCGCCGACACCGAGCTGCTGCCACGCCTGCAACGGAGCAGCCGGCTGGCGAAGGAAACCCGCAGCCTGCTGGTGACGCTGGAGGACAATCTGGTGGTACTGCTCGGCCCGCTGGCCGACGGCAGCCGGCCCGGCGAACGACGCCTGGCCCTGGACACGCCGGGTGTGGCGGCGACCGAGCTGATGCGCAAGCCGGGTGGTTTTGGCCTCTACCGCGACCACCATGGCCACGAGGTACTGGCCACCAGCCGGCCGGTGCCCAGCCTGCCGTGGGTGCTGATCCAGCAGACCGACGCGGCAGCCGCCCTGCGCGAGTCCCGCGAGCACGCCCGCTTCCTGTTGTCCGTGTTCGGACTGGCGCTGGCGCTGGTCGCCATCGGCCTGGTGGCGGCCTGGCGGCACGGCAGTTCCATCCGCGCCCAGGCCATGAACGAGGAACTGCGGCGCAAGAGCCAGGCGCTGGAGACCCAGACCCACCTGCTGCATGCCGTCACCGACAACATCCAGGACTTCATCTGTCTGCTGGACGAGCAGGGCCGGCTGCTGTTCGCCAACCAGGCCCTGGCACGGACACTGGACGTGAGTCCCCCGGACCTGCGCGGCAAGGACCTGGCCAGCGTGCTGGGCCCGGATACCGCGCGCCGGCTGGAAGACTGGATGCGGTCGCCGCAGGAGGAAGGGCAGGTCATCGATCTGGACGTCGCCGGCCGCCGCGGCCGCTACCAGTGCGTGGTGCAAGCCCTGCCCGACCAGCCCGACCTGCGTTCAGCGCGGCTGGTGGTGCTGCATGACGTCACCGAACTGGAAGAGGCGCAACGCAAGCGCGCGCGCCAGCTCACCCAGTTGGTGCAGGCGCTGATGCGCGCCGTGGACAAGTACGACCCCTACTCCGCCGACCACTCGGCGCGCACCGCACGCGTGGCCGTGGCCATTGGCAAGGCACTGGAACTGCCGGCGCGCGACCTGCAGACCCTGGAGCTGGCCGCCAGCCTGGCCAACGTGGGCAAGATCTTCGTGCCCAAGGAGATCCTCACCAAGACCGGACCCCTCACCCCCGAGGAACAGGCCATCTTGCAGCAACACGTGAAGTACTCGCTGGACATCCTGTCCACCATCGAGTTCGACGGGCCGGTGCTGGAAACCATCGCCCAGAAGCAGGAACACCTCGACGGCAGCGGCTATCCCAGGGGACTGACCGGGGACCGGATCCTGCTCACCGCGAAGATCCTGGCCGTGGCCAATGCCTTCGTGGCACTGGTCAGCCCGCGTGCCTACCGCGATGCCGTGGACGTGGAGACGGCGCTGTCGCGGCTGCTCGAGGAAAGCGGCAGCAAGTACGACCGGCATGTGGTGGCCGCCCTGTTCCATATCGCGGAGAACCGCCGCGACGAGCTGGACGCGCAGGGGGAAGGCTGAACAGGCCGCGACGCCGCCGGCGGCCTATCCTGGATGTCACGCCTCCGGATTGCGCCGCTGACGACGCTCGCGCAGATGCCATAGGGTGAGCGCGGGCCCGGACACCAGGTAACAGAAGAACCCGGCAAACAGGAAAGTGGCCGGATCCAGCGCGACAAACACCAGGAGCAGCACCACCATCAGCAGCACCACGAAAGGTACCCGGTTCTTGAAATCGACTTCCTTGAAACTGTAGTAGCGGAAGTTGCTGACCATCAACAGGCCGGAAAGCAGAGTCAACGCCAGTGCCGGCCACACCAGCTCGCGGCCGAGAAAACCCGCATCGGTCCCCAGCCAGACGAAGCCGGCCACGACAGCCGCCGCCGATGGACTGGGCAGCCCCTGGAAATAGCGCTTGTCCGCCACACCCACCTGGGCATTGAAACGCGCCAGCCTCAGCGCCGCGCCGGCGGCATAGATGAAGGCCCCCAGCCAGCCGACCTTGGCCCAGAACCAGCCATAGGCCGAAAGGTCGCGCAACGCCCATTCATAGACCACCAGCGCCGGGGCCAGCCCGAAGCAGACCATGTCCGACAGGCTGTCGTACTGGACGCCGAACTCGCTCTGGGTATTGGTGAGGCGTGCCACCCGACCATCGATGCCATCCATGATCATGGCCACGAATATGGCCACGGCGGCGGCCTCGAAACGGTCGCTGGTGGCGGCAACGATGGCGTAGAAGCCGGCAAACAGGCCGGCCGTGGTAAAGAGATTGGGCAACAGGTAGATGCCGCGCGGCCGCTTCCGTTGCCGATGCCCACTGCCGCCGTTCTCCATGCGCCCTCCCGCGCCCTACTTGTGCACCAGCAGGGCGATCAGATCCGCGCCACCGACCACGCGGTCACCTACCGACACCTTCACCTTGCTGTTGGCGGGCAGGTACACGTCCACGCGGGAACCCAGGTGCACGAAGCCGCAGCGCTGACCCTGGCCCACCCGCTGCCCGCACTGGACGTAGCAGTGGGGTGTGTTGTGCAGCGGCCCCGGATACATGACCACGACCAGATCGTCGCCCTCGTCGGTCCGCAGCCAGACACCGTGGCGCACACCGCCTTCCTCGATCTCGTCGGCCGTGAGCGTGTCCATGATCTTGCCTTCGACCGGGCTGCGGGTGGTATAGACGCCGAAGTGGTTCATGTCCACCGAAACCAGGATGCTGTCGCGCTTGAGGAAAGGATCACGTCGACTCTCGACCCGGGAGACATGGCCATCGGCGGGACTGACCACGCCCAGCGGCGTGGGCGGAATTTCGCGATCGGGATCGCGGAACAGGAACAGCAGCAGGACGACAGACAGCCAGAAGGGCAGCGACCAGGCCCAACCGGCCAGATTGCCGGCCAGCAGCGCCACGCCCACCAGCAGCGCGACCGCCAGCCAGCCTTCACGCGCAATCAGCGGATAACGTGACCCGGCCACTGTACCTCCGGACGGATGCCACCGGCGGCACCGGTGCGCACCCCTTATGCTCAGTTGCGGCTCTTGTCGACGATCTTCTGGATCCAGGGCATCATGCTGCGCAGCCGCTCGCCGACCTGCTCGATGGGATGCGCGGCGTTCAGGCGACGATGCGCGGTCATCTCCGGATAACCCGTCTGCCCTTCCAGGATGAAGCGCTTGGCATACTCTCCGGTCTGGATGTTCTTCAGTGCCTCCCGCATCGCCTTGCGGCTTTCCTCGTTGATGACTTTCGGGCCCGTGACGTACTCGCCATACTCCGCATTGTTGGAGATGGAGTAGTTCATGTTGGCGATGCCGCCCTCGTACATCAGGTCCACAATCAGCTTCAGTTCGTGCAGGCACTCGAAGTAGGCCATCTCGGGCGCATAGCCTGCCTCAACCAGGGTTTCGAAACCCGCCTTGACCAGTTCCACGCAACCACCGCAGAGCACGGCCTGCTCGCCGAACAGGTCGGTCTCGGTCTCGTCCTTGAAGGTCGTCTCGATGATGCCGGTGCGACCGCCGCCGATGGCCGAGGCATAGGACAACGCGATGTCCTTCGCCTTGCCAGAGGCATCCTGGAACACGGCAATCAGGTCCGGGATGCCACCACCCTTGACGAACTCGCTGCGCACCGTGTGGCCGGGCGCCTTGGGCGCAATCATGATCACGTCCAGATCGGCACGCGGGACGATCTGGTTGTAGTGAATGGCGAAGCCGTGGGCAAAGGCCAGCACCGCGCCCTGCTTGAGCCGGGGCTCGATGGTGCCATAGTAGAGTTCCTTCTGGTTCTCGTCCGGCGCCAGAACCATGATCAGATCGGCGCCCTCCACCGACTCGGCGATACCCTTCACGGTCAGGCCCTCGGCTTCGGCCTTGGCCACCGAGGACGAACCCTCGCGCAGGCCGACGGTGACATCGACGCCGGAATCCTTGAGGTTCAGCGCATGGGCATGCCCCTGCGAGCCGTAGCCGATGATGGTGACCTTGCGCGCCTTGATCAGGGAGAGGTCACAGTCCTTGTCGTAGTAGATGTTCAGCATGGTCTGACTCCAGAGCTCCGAATGTTTGCCATGACGGCCCGGCCGGCCCGCCACAAGACTGGTTGAAATCCGAATGCGCGCCTACACTCTCAGCGCCCGATCCCCGCGTGCGATGCCGGACACGCCGGTGCGGACGACCTCGATGATCAGCGCATCGTCCAGCGTATCGAGAAAGGCGTCCAGCTTGCCGCTGTTGCCGGTCAGCTCGATGACGTAGGTATGGTCGGTGACGTCGATGATGCGTCCGCGAAAGATGTCCGACACGCGCTTGAGTTCGTCGCGATTGGCGCCCTCGGCCCGTACCTTAATCATCATCAGCTCGCGCTCGATGTGCGGACCCTCGGTCATGTCCATCAGCTTGACCACGTCGATCAGCTTGTTAAGCTGCTTGGTAATCTGCTCGATGACCTCCTCGGTGCCACGGGTCACGATGGTCATGCGCGACAGCGAAGGGTCTTCGGTCGGCGCCACAGTGAGAGATTCGATGTTGTAGCCGCGCGCAGAAAACAGCCCCGCCACCCGGGACAGCGCACCCGATTCGTTCTCCAGCAGTATCGAAATGATGTGTCGCATTTTTTCCAGTGAGGCGGGGAGAGAGAGGCTCGGGATTTGCCTTCGCCTCTCACGCCTCACCCCTCACTCCTAGATAAGAATCATCTCGTTCTGTCCGGCACCGGCCGGGATCATCGGGTAGACGTTCTCGTTCTGGTCGGTAATGAAGTCCAGAAACACCAGCTTGTCCCGGGCCTTCATCGCTTCCTTGAGCGCCGCCTCGACGTCCTGGGGCTTCTCCACCCGGATTCCGGTGTGGCCGTAACTCTCCGCCAGTGCCACGAAGTCCGGCAAGGATTCCATGTAGGACATGGCGTAGCGCTTCTGGTAGAAGAACTCCTGCCACTGCCGGACCATGCCCAGATAACGGTTGTTCAGGTTGATGATCTTGATCGGCAGCCCGTACTGGCGACAGGTGGACAACTCCTGGACGCACATCTGGATGCTGCCCTCGCCGGTAACACAGCACACGGTCTGGTCGGGGTGCGCAAGCTGCACGCCCATGGCCGCCGGGAAGCCGAAGCCCATGGTGCCCAGCCCGCCGGAATTGATCCATTGCCGCGGCTTGTCGAACTTGTAGAACTGCGCGGCCCACATCTGGTGCTGGCCCACATCGGAGGTGACGAAGGCCTTGCCTTTGGTAACCTTGTACAGGGTTTCGATGACATACTGGGGCTTGATGATCTCGCTGTCGCGGTCGTACTTGAGACAGTCCATGGCCCGCCATTCGTCGATCTGTTTCCACCATGCGGCCAGTGCCTCGGCATCCGGCTTGCGGCCGGCCTCGGCCAGCAGCGTGTTCATCTGCTTGAGCACATCGCCGACCGGGCCGACGATGGGAATGTCGACCTTGACGTTCTTGGAGATGGATGCCGGGTCGATGTCCACATGCACGATCTTCGCCGTCGGACAGAATTTCTCGACATTGCCCGTCACGCGGTCGTCGAAGCGCGCGCCGATGGCGATCAGCACGTCGCAGTTGTGCATGGCCATGTTGGCCTCGTAGGTGCCATGCATGCCCAGCATGCCGACGAACTGGCGATCGGTGGCCGGATAGGCCCCCAGACCCATCAGGGTGTTGGTAATGGGAAAACCCAGACGCCGTGTGAAGTCGATGAGCTGGCGCGAGGCATTGTCCAGGATGACGCCGCCGCCGGTGTAGATCATCGGCCGCTTCGCGCCCAGGATCAGGTCCACTGCCTTGCGGATCTGGCCCTTGTGTCCCTTGGTGGTCGGATTGTAGGACCGCATGCGCACCCGCTTCGGATAGTGGTACTCGCAGCGCTGCGCGGTGACATCCTTGGGGATGTCGACGACCACCGGGCCGGGGCGCCCCGTGGTGGCGACGTAGAAGGCCTTCCTGATGGTCTCGGCGAGATCACACACGTCCTTGACCAGGAAGTTGTGCTTCACGCAGGGACGGGTGATGCCGATGTTGTCGACCTCCTGGAAGGCATCGTTGCCGATCAGCGCCGTGGGTACCTGGCCGGTGAAGACCACCATGGGAATGGAATCCATGTAGGCGGTGGCGATGCCGGTAACGGCATTGGTCGCCCCGGGGCCGGAGGTGACCAGCACCACGCCCGGCTTGCCGGTCGAGCGGGCGTAACCGTCCGCGGCATGGGTGGCCGCCTGTTCGTGCCGTACCAGGATGTGCTGAACCTTGTCCTGCTGGTACAGGGCATCGTAGATGTGCAGTACGGCGCCGCCGGGATATCCGAAAATGAGGTCGACGCCCTCATCCTGCAGACAGCGGACAAAGATCTCGGCACCCGTCAGTTCCACGAATTCCTACTCCCGAATATCTTGTCGACCGGGCCCGGGCGCTGGCCGCGCGCCCCGATCGAAACAGCCCCTGGGGAAACAAAAAATGCCCGCACAGGGGCCAAGCCCCCCGACCGGGCGTAATATGAGAACGTACTTATATTGAAAGGCAAGGTCAAGTCGTTGAACGAATTTGGCCGGTCTCGTCCATGGCTCCGGGTGGCGGGGGGACGCTGGCTTCGCAAATTCGCGTGTCCACGCTTGAGCAGACCGTCCAAACCGCCTATGTTGAGGCCACCACAGGATCAGGGAGCGCCCCATGCACCACCCCCATCGCACGCGAATCCTGCTGTCGGCCCTGCTCCTGGGCTGGAGCCTCGCCGTCCCGGCCGCCATGTACAAGTGGGTCGACGACCAGGGCCAGGTCCACTACAGCCAGTATCCGCCCAGGGATCGCGAGGTAGAGACCATCGCCCCCCCGCCGCCGCCCGCCACGCCGGCGGCCGAGGCGCAGAAGCGGCTGGAGGAAACCCTGCGCACGCTGGACGAAACCCGCAAGGCGCGCGAGGCATCCAGGCAGAAGGCCGCGGAAGAGGCCGCGGAGGCCGAGCGCATCCGCAGCAATTGCGAGGCCGCCCGCGCCAATCTGCGGCGCCTGACCGCCGGCGGACGCAAGAAGATCGTCGGCGAGGATGGCGTAGCCTATTACATGACCGAAGAAGAAAAACGGAAAAAGATTCAGGAAGCGCGCGATCAGATCGATAAGTACTGCAAGTAGGACGTACAGGAACCCTGAAACCATGCCCTTTCTGAGGATTGAGACCAACCAGCACCTGGAGGCCGACCGCCGCAGCAGCCTGCTAGCCGCCGCTTCCGCCGGCGTGGCCAGCCTGCTCGGCAAGCCGGAGCGCTACGTCATGGTGAGCCTGGTGCACAACCCGGACATGCTGTTCGCCGGCGGCGCCGAGCCGCTGGCCTATCTCGAGCTCAAGAGCATCGGCCTGCCGCGGGCGCACACCGCGGATCTGTCTGCCGCCCTGTGCGCACTGATGGACGAGCATCTCGGCGTTCCGGCGGACCGCGTCTACATCGAGTTCGCCGATGCCGAGCGGCCCCTTTGGGGCTGGGACGGCGCCACCTTCTGAGCGCAGCCACTGTCTGCCATGCCCTGCCGCCGCATATTGCTGGCCATGCTGGTCCTGTTCGCCCAGTCGGTCGTCGCCGCTGCCGGCTGCGATCGCGCCGCCGACCGCTTTCTGGAGGAACTGCTGGCCTCGGTCCGCGCCTGGGAACAGATCAACCGCCACGGCAACCGGATCCTCGACGAGGACACCGACTACCGGCGCTACGACCTCGCCAAGCGCAAGATCTACGCCGGCTTCCACAAGGATGCCCGCGACTGCCATGGCGTGACCCTGCTGGCGAACCTGCTGGAGCAGCCGCCCAGCCCGCGAACGGTCGGCTTCGTGCGCGCCCTGCTGCGTGCCGGCCACGACCCCAACCTCCGCAGCCGCAACGGCCTCACCCCTCTGCTCACCTTCACCGAGCACCTGCCCGAGTTCCTGGCCGCGGGCGGTGATGTCGACAGCGCCCTGGAGACGCTGGACGTGCTGCTGGAGTACGGCGCCGACCCGAACCTCGTGGCCGAGGTCTCCGGCCCGGACGGCGTGCCCGAACCCTATCCGCTGACCCTGTTCGATGGCCTGGTGCGGGTGAAGGACCCGCGCTTCATCGACCGCCTGCTGCCGCATCTGACCCGCGACTTCATCAACATCGCCCTCGACCTCCCCGTGTTGCAGGGCCCGCGCGGCCAGGCCATCGCCGGCAAGCTGCGCACCCGGCTGGCCCTGCTCAGGCAGCAGGCGAAGGCGCGCGCCGAAGCCGAAGCGGCGGCAAAGGCGGCTGCCGCGGCCGCGAAGGCCGATGCCGAGGCGGGGGCAGTGGCGGAGGGCAGAGAGGGCGAAGCGGCCGCCGACGAGGATCCCTTCGTGCGCGGCAACCCGGACGAGGATCCCTTCATCCGCGGCACCCCGGCGCCCGCGCCGGCCGCGCCGCAGCCGCCCGCCTCGATGCCGGATACCTCCGCACCCGTCGAGGAAGATCCCTTCATCCGCAGCCCCGCCCCCGCAGCGCGGCCCTGAGTCCTCGCCATGGCGACGGCGGTGCGAGTAAAATGCCCGCTCTTGCCGACCCGAGGACAGGATCCCGCATGCGCACATCCCGCTTTCCGCTTTCCACCCTCAAGGAAGTTCCCGCCGACGCCGAGATCGTCAGCCATCAGCTGATGCTGCGCGCCGGCATGATCCGCAAGCTCGCCGCCGGCGTGTACAACTGGCTGCCGCTGGGCCTGCGGGTCCTGCGCAAGGTGGAGCGCATCGTGCGCGAGGAAATGGACCGCGCCGGCGCGCTGGAGCTGCTGATGCCGGCCATCCAGCCCGCCGAACTGTGGCAGGCGTCCGGTCGCTGGGACCAGTACGGCCCCGAGCTGCTGCGGCTGCGCGACCGCCATGATCGCGAGTTCTGCTTCGGCCCCACCCACGAGGAAGTGATCACCGACATCGCCCGCCGCGAGCTGAAGAGCTACCGCCAGCTGCCGGTGAACTTCTACCAGATCCAGACCAAGTTCCGCGACGAGATCCGCCCCCGCTTCGGCGTCATGCGCGCGCGCGAGTTCCTGATGAAGGATGCCTACTCCTTCCATCTCGACCAGGCCTCGCTCTCGGAAACCTATGAGCGGATGTTCGAGACCTACTCGCGCATCTTCACCCGCCTCGGCCTCGACTTCCGCCCGGTGCAGGCCGACACCGGCGCCATCGGCGGCGCGGTGTCGCACGAGTTCCACGTCCTCGCCGACTCCGGCGAGGACGCCATCGCCTTCTCCGACGCCTCCGACTATGCCGCCAACGTCGAACTCGCCGAGGCACTGCCACCGGAAGGCGAGCGCCCGGCGCCGGGCAAGCCCATGCAGGCCGTGGCCACACCCGGCCAGCACAGCATCGAGGAGGTCAGCACCTTCCTCAAGGTGCCACCCGAGCGCTGCCTGAAGACCCTGATTGTCCATGGTGCAGAGGAAGGCCAACTGGTCGCCCTGGTCCTGCGCGGCGATCACGAACTGAATGCCATCAAGGCCGAGAAGCATCCTGCCGTGGCCGCGCCGCTGACCTTCGCCTCGGATGCCGAGGTGCGTGCCGCCACCGGCGCCGCACCGGGATCGGTCGGGCCGGTGGGCCTGGAGATCCCGGTCATCGCCGACCGGGCCGCCGCCCATGTCGCCGACTTCGTCTGCGGCGCCAACCGCGACGGCGAGCACCTGACCGGCGCCAACTGGGGCCGGGACCTGCCCGAGCCCGAGGTCGCCGACCTGCGCAATGTGGTCGCCGGCGACCCCAGCCCCGACGGCAAGGGCCGGTTGTCCATCGTCCGCGGTATCGAGGTCGGCCACATCTTCCAGCTCGGCACCAAGTACAGCCAGGCCATGAATGCCACCGTGCTCGACGAGGACGGCAAGGAGCGGGTGCTGCTCATGGGCTGCTACGGCATCGGCGTGTCGCGGGTGGTGGCCGCCGCCATCGAGCAGAACCACGACGACCGCGGCATCCTCTGGCCCGAACCTATCGCGCCCTTCCGCGTGGCCCTGTGCCCCATGAACATGAAGAAGTCGCCGCGGGTGGCCGAGACCGCCGAGCGCCTGTACCGCGACCTGCTCGACGCCGGTGTCGAGGTACTGTTCGACGACCGCGATGTGCGTGCCGGGGTCATGTTCGCCGATATGGAGCTGATCGGCATCCCGCATCGCATCATCGTTGGGGAGCGCAACCTCGATAATGGCAAGGTGGAATACAAGCGCGGCCACGAACGCGACGCCGAGCTCATCGATATCGACGCCGTCGTCGATCGCTTCCGCGACTGATCACCGAAGAGCGCCGCGAGAGCGCTACGGAACTCACCGAATCCACGGAAAGCAAGGCTGGCCGTAGCCCGGATGCAGCGCAGAGGAATCCGGGGGAGGCACCGGATCGACTCAACAAGCGGGATCATCTGCCGATCAGGGGACTGACACACTGGAAAGCTCCCTGACCACGGGCGATACTCCTGCCATGCACCGTCTCTCAAGACACCTGCTCTTTCTGCTGCTCTGCGGCATGGCGAACGTACAGGCCGCCACCCAGGAGCGGCCCGATGCCGAGCTGCGTGACCTGTTGCGCCAGGCCATCCACAGGGCCGAGAGCTTCTCCGACCGCTTCGAGGCCGAGGTCTGGCTGACCGACATGGCCGGACGGCTGGAACGCTGGGATCACATTCCCGCAGACGAACGGCTGGAAATCCTGCGCGTGGTGCACCAGGAGGCCTCGCACCAGTCACTGCCACCCGAGCTGGTGCTCTCCGTCATTCAGGTCGAGAGCAACTTCGACCGCTTCGCCATTTCCACCGCCGGCGCCCGCGGCCTGATGCAGGTCATGCCCTTCTGGCTGGAGGAACTCGGCCGCCCCGACGACGACCTGTTCGACATACGCACCAACATCCGCTACGGCTGCACCATCCTCAAGCTCTACCTCGACCGCGAGCGCGGCGACTTCCAGCGCGCCCTGGCCCGCTACAACGGCAGTGTCGGCAAGGTCTGGTACCCACAGCGGGTATTCAGCGCACTCAATCGGCACTGGTACCGGCAGTGATGTGGCCTGTCCCGGACGTAACAGCCATCAACGCAGAGGCCGCAGAGGCGCCGAGGCCGCGAAGGGGACCCAATCGTTGCAAAAACCCGTAGGATGGGCAAAGGCCTGAAAGGCCGTGCCCATCGAAATGCCGCCGAATCATGATGGGCACGTCGCTGCGCTCCTTTGCCCATCCTACCTATCCTGACGAAGCACGGGCAGCCCGATTCCTTTCCGTGGATTCGGTGGATTCCGTGGCGCTCTTGCTCTTTACCGCACGAACAGCGCCATCGACTCCACATGAGCGGTATGCGGGAACATGTCCATTACCCCGGCGCGTTCCAGGCGATAGCCCTGCGTGGCGAGCAGGCCGGCGTCGCGGGCGAGCGAACCGGGATGACAGGAGACATAGACGATGCGGGGGACATCGAGGCCCGCGAGGCGCGGCATCATGGCCTCGGCGCCGGACCTTGGAGGATCGAGCAGGATGCGATCGTAGTCTCCCTGCAGCCAGGGCGCGCCCTCGACGCTTTCCATCAGGTTGGCGACATGGAATTCGACATTTCCCAGGCCGTTGCGCCGGGCGTTGTCGCGGGCGCGCTGTACCAGCCCCGCCTCGCCTTCCACACCGACCACCTCGCGCGCATGACGCGCCAGCGGCAGGGTGAAATTACCCACCCCGCAGAACAGGTCGAGCACCCGTTCGCTGCCCTCGAGTGCCAGCCAGTCGAGGGCCTGGGCGATCATGGCGCGATTGATGTCGGCGTTGATCTGGGTGAAGTCGGTGGGCAGGAACTGCAGGCGCAGCCCTTCCGCCGGCAACGCGTATTCGAGCACCGAGCGTTCGGGCCAGAGCAGGGTCACGGTATCGGGACCGCCCGACTGCAGGTGGATGTGCAGGCCGGTGGCCTCGCCGAAGGCGCGCAGACGGGCCTGGTCCTCGGCCGTGGGTTCTTCCAGCACGCGAAACACCAGGGCACCGGCGTCGTCGCCGAAGGCCACCTCGATCTGCGGCACGGCACTGCGAATGCCGAGGCGCTCGACCAGGCGCGACAGCGCCTCGATGCGCTCGCCTACGGCCGGGTGCAGTACCTCGCAGCGCGAGAGGTCGGCCACATAGGGCGTGCCCTTCTCGCGAAAGCCCACCAGCACCTTGCCCTTCTTGCGCACGTCCTTCACCCCCAGCCGCGCCTTGCGGCGATAGCCCCAGTGCGGGCCGGTGAGCGGCGGTGCGACGCTGGCCGGCTGGACCCCGCCGATGCGCTGCAGGTTGTCCAGCAACACCTGCTGCTTGGCGCGGATCTGCGCCGCGGGGTCCATGTGCTGCAGACTGCAGCCACCGCACAGGCCGGCATGCGGGCAGCGCGGTTCCACCCGCTCCGGCGCCGCCTGCTCGATGGCCATGGCCACGCCCTCGTCATAGCGGCGCGAGCGCTTCACATAGCGGAAACGGACATCCTCGCCGGGCAGGGCGCCATGGATGAACACCGCCTTGCCCTCGATGCGGGCGACGCCGCGGCCGTCGTGGGCAAGGCTGTCGATGTGCGCCGGAAAGTCGCCTTCCGGCAGTCGCTTGCGCTTCCGGGCCATGGCGGGATCAGTCGGCCCAGGCGTCCAGGAAGGCGTCGAAGTGCGGCCGGCCCTCGGCCTTGAGATAGCTGCGCAGGCGTTCCAGTTCGCGGGCATGTCCGTCGGGCATCAGCCGGCCCCGCATCAGCTCGAAGCGCAGATAGACGAGATAGGTGTTGAGCACGTCGGTTTCGCAGTAGTCGCGGATGGCGCCGATCTGGCCATTACACCAGGCGTCCCAGACCCTGGCGCCGCTCATGCCCATCTTGCCGGGAAAGCCCAGCAGGGTGGCGATCTCGTCCAGCGGGGCATTGGCGCGCGGCTGGTACATGGCGATCAGGTCCATGAGATCCAGGTGCCGGGTGTGATAGCGGCTGATGTAGTTGTTCCACTTGAAGTCGCGATCGTCCTCGCCCATGTCCCAGTAGCGCGGCGCCTGGATGCCGTGCACCAGCGCCCGGTAGTGCAGTACCGGCAGGTCGAAGCCGCTGCCGTTCCAGGACACCAGCACGGGCGTGCGCTTCTCGATGACATCATAGAAGGTCTGGACCAGGGTGCGCTCGTCGTCCTCGGGACTGCCGAGCGAGGCGACCTTGAGCTGGGTGTCGGTCGCGTAGACCGCGGAGATGGCCACCACCCGGTGCAGATGCAGGCGTAGGAAGTCGGTGCCCGCCTCCTGCTGGCGCAGGTGGAACATGGCCTTGGCCACGTCCTCGTCGGGCAGTCCGTCCAGCCCGTACAGGCGCCGGCCACCGTCCAGGTCGGGGATGGTTTCGATGTCGAAGACGAACACGTTCATTCAGCAACCTCTGGGAACCGGGGCCGGTTTCATATCAGGGCACGGGGAAAAGCGCTTCGGGCGCATGATGTGCGCCCGAAGTGGTGTGACGAACCGGATTACTTGCGCTTCCAGGCACCGCTGGCGTCCTGGTACCACCAGCCGGCGGGGGCACGATCGATCCAGCGCCGGGCGAAGGTAGCGCGGATGTCGCCTTCCCACTCGGGATGGCCGTTGGCACGGGCGATCTCGCGGTACAGGGCATCGCGATCGCGGTTCTCCTCCCGCACCAGCGCCTGCACCCGCGCGCGGTCCCGCAGCGGTATGGCGGCCAGGTCGCGCACGGCGATGCGGCCGTCCGCCGTCATGCCCACCGCCCCGCTGCCGTAGAAGGGCGCGAGCCGGGCGTGGCGGGCCTCCATGCTGGCGGTGAGACTTTGGATCGCGGGCGTCTGGATGTCGAAGTTGGGCGCGGCCTCGGCCGCAGGCACCAGGCGCTCGAGCAGGGCGACCAGCAGCGGCCGCTCAGTGCGCGAATGCGGCTGGGGCGCCGTTTCCGGCGCGGCCGGCTTGCCGCCCTCGCTGCCGTAGACCTGATCGATGATGCGATCGGCCGCTTCCTGGGCGGCGGCGGCCGGGAAATAGACGTTGATGGTGACGCAGCCGGCCACGAACAGGGCCAGCAGCGGGGTGAACAGTCGTTCAAGCTTCATCGGGGTGCTCCCTTTTCCGGTCTTCTGACGGGCATGCTTCGTCCTGCCCATTGTGCGCGAAGCGACTGAACGGCGGCTGAACAGTCGCGGCTCAGCGGACTTCCGGCGCGCCCTGTTGCGTGGCTGCCTTCAGCCGCGCCACCAGCGCGGTCCAGTCGACCTCGTCGGCATAGCCGATGATGTCGATGCGCGGCGGCAGCAGGCGGCCCTTGACCAGGTAGTAACCGTCCTTCGCCGGTGCGACGCCACGCATGTGGCAGACGCCGTTTTCCAGCCGGCAGCCGATGCCCAGGCGGGCATACGGAAATTCCTCGAACAGGCCGAGAAAGCCGCGCGACAGCGCGCCGCCGATGCCGCCCCCGCCGATGCTGGAGAGGTTGTCCACCGCCCGCTGGCTGATGCGGTGCCGCGAGCGGTCGTCCTCCGGGGTGCGGAACCAGGCGTCGAAGGCCACCGGCCGCCAGCGGACCATGCGCAGCCCCTTGACCTCGCCGTCCAGCCGCCCGGTGATCTTACCAAAGGAGAAGGTGCGGGTGAGTTGTTCCAGGTCGAGATCGTCCAGGCGGATGTCGGCCGCCAGCCGCGGCACCAGCCCGAAAGGCCGTTCCAGGCGCAGGTTGCGCACCGTGAGGCTGCCGTCAAAGGCCTGTGCCAGCAACACGCCACCAACCGTCAGTACGCCGTCTTCGTAATGCACCTCGGGTACTACCCCGGACAGCCGGCCCGCCAGCAGCGGCCAGTCCAGCGCCTGCGACAGGCGCTCCAGCGAGACCGGGGTGAGGATGGCGTCGAAGTCGAACACCATGTCCGGCCGGCCCGGCCGCCGGATGCGCCAGGTGTCGACCACCAACCGGCCGTCGAACACCGGGATGCTGGCCGACTCCAGCAGCCGGAAGCTGTCGCCCTCGTTACGGATCCGCAGGCGGCTGGCACCCAGCTCGATGCGATACAGTCGCCCGGCCGACCAGGCGACGGTGGAATCACGGCCCTCGGCGGCATCCCAGGCGATCCGGGCGGCAAGGCCCTGGAAGGCCAGCCGGTCCTGCCGATCCTCGATGCGTCCGTCGGCGAGGTCGAGCGAAAATGCCGTCAACTGCCCGGCCCGCCAGCGCGCCGTGCCCGCGATCCGGCCGGCCGCATCCAGATCCCCGCCCAGGGTGCCGAACAGCCAGGGCTGAACATAGAGCGGATAGAGCGTTTCCAGTGCGGCGCCTGAAAGCGACAGGTCCAGATCGACGGGCCGGCCGGTGCCGTCCAGTCGACCCCGGCCTTGCAGAAGACCGACCCCCGGCTGCGATGCGCGCAGGGCTTCCAGGGTCCAGCCGTCGCCATCCCCGGCTGCCCGGACCCGCAGTGCCGCGGGGTACTCGGCGAAGTCCACGCCGACCGGGTCGGCGTAGAGATAACCGGCTTCGAGCTGGAGTTCGCCCGCAAGCTGCCAGCCCCTGCCCTGCGGCGAGGCCTCCAGCCGGGCGTGGCCGACAAGCCCCTCCGCGGCCAGGGTGCCGGCGGCATTGCCGAAACCCACGCCCGCCGGCGCAAGCTCGATCTGCGCCCGCGCCAGCCGCGCCTGCTGCCCGCGCGCGTCCAACCGCAGCCCGAGCCGGCCCTGGGCCTGGGCCAGCGGCGTGGCCAGACCGAGCCGGCCCGCCAGGGCAAGCAGCGCGGGGGCGTCCAGCGAACGGCCGTCGAGGACCAGCCGCCAGCCGTAGGGACCGTGCCGGGCGCGAAAGCCGAACGCCAGTTGTCCGAACCGCAGCCGGCCGGCCTCCAGGGCCAGCACACCGGTCACGGGATTCAGACGCAGGCGAGCGGAGAGCTGGACAGGCTGACCCTCAATACGCGCCACGCGCAGACGGACGCGGGGACAGACCCAGTCGGCCCCCTCGAAGCGCAGCGCGTCACAGGCGAGTTCCAGACCCGCCATGGGTCTATCGTTGACGCGGGCCTCGGCCACGGACAGCAGCAGCGCCGGGGCGGTGCCCGCCAGCGACAGGCGCGCGCGTACCGAATGCAGGCTGAGGCCGGGGCCTTCGAGGTCGGCGAGCCCGATCTCCAGACTGTCGAAGGCCTGCGCGGCCGGTGCCGACAGCAGCAGGACGCAGAACAGAGGGGCCAGCAGGCGGGCATTCACCGCTTGGCCCGCATATTGCGCCGGGGCGACCCGAGGCCGGCTGCAAATACGCCAGCACCTGCGGCCCCTGGTGCAGCATGCGGGTCAGGCGGGGAACACACCGGTCGAGAGGTAGCGATCCCCGCGGTCGCAGATGATGGTGACGATGACAGCGTTCTCGAGCTGCGCGGACAGCCGCAGGGCGGCGGCCACGGCCCCGCCCGAGGAGATGCCGCAGAAGATGCCCTCGCGTGCGGCCAGGGCGCGGGTGGTGTCCTCGGCGGTCTGCTGGTCGACCTCCATGATGCGGTCGACCCGCGAGGGGTCGTAGATGCGCGGCAGGTATGCCTTCGGCCAGCGACGGATGCCGGGTATGGAGGACCCCTCGGTGGGCTGCACACCGATCACCTGCACGCCCTGATTGCGCTCCTTGAGGTAGCGCGAGGTGCCCATGATGGTGCCGGTGGTACCCATGGAACTGACGAAGTGGGTGATCGCGCCCCCGGTGTCGCGCCAGATCTCGGGGCCGGTGGTCTCGTAGTGGGCGAGCGGATTGTCGCGGTTGGAGAACTGGTCGAGCACCTTGCCCTTGCCCTCTGCCTGCATCTGCAGGGCCAGGTCACGCGCGCCCTCCATGCTCTGTTCCCGGCTGACAAGCATGATCTCGGCACCGTAGGCCTTCATCACCTGGCGCCGCTCCACACTCATGTTCTCGGGCATGATGAGAATCAGCCGATAGCCCTTGATGGCCGCGGCCATGGCCAGGGCGATGCCGGTGTTGCCGCTGGTGGCCTCGATCAGGGTGTCGCCGGGGCGGATGTCGCCGCGTTCCTCGGCATGGCGGATCATGGACAGTGCCGGGCGGTCCTTCACCGAGCCGGCCGGGTTGTTGCCCTCCAGCTTGACGAGGACGACATTGCTGGTCTCCCCGGGCAGGCGCTGCAGCCGTACCAGCGGGGTGTTGCCCACGAAGGCTTCGAGTGTCGGAAAGTCCATGGCGCTCAGTGTACTGCAAGCCCGGCCGGGGCCGAAACCGCCGCGCCTCGGCAGCTTTTTGACGCCCCCGGACAAAACCCGCATATTGGAACTTCGGGCACGGGCATGCCCGTATCCGCGGACATGGTGGAACACCGGCGGCAGGGACAGGGCCGCACGCCAGGGAAAGGCCCATGAACATAATGAACGACGCTTTCGACCGAGGAGAGAGACCCATGGCATCGTCCCTGCGCGGCCTGATGGCGGCCGCCTGTCTGCTGATACCGCCAACGCTGGCGGCCGACACCCTGACTCTGGCCGGCCTCACCGAGGAGGACTACTACCTGACCCGTTACCCCGTGGTACTGGCCGCCACCCGCCTGCCCCAGCCCCAGTACCGTACGCCGGTGGCCGTGACCGTGATCGACCGCGCCATGATCGATGCCAGCGGTGCCCTCGACATCCCCGACCTGCTGCGACTGGTGCCGGGGTTCCAGGTTGCCCATGCAAGCGGAAACACGGTAACCGCCACCTATCACGGCCTCGCCGACGAAAACGCGCGTCGCATGCAGGTACTGGTGGACGGGCGCCCGGTCTACAGCCCCGCCATCGGTGGCGTACGCTGGACTGACCTGGCGCTGGACATCCAGGACGTGGAGCGCATCGAGGTGGTACGCGGACCCAACACCGCCGCCTACGGCGCCAACGCCTTTCTCGGTGCCATCAACATCATCACCCTGGATCCCAGCCAGGCGCCCCGTGCCCACCTGCTTGCCGCCGCGGGCAACAAGAACATGCGCAAGCTGTTCGGCCGCGTAGCCGGTCGCATCGGCGCCATGGAGTACCGGCTGAGCATGGGCCGGCGGCTGGACGACGGCTTCCAGTCCTATGTCGAGGAATCCAACGGCCTGACCTTCCAGCGCCGTGACCGCTTCCGGCTCACCCTGCTCAATTTCCGCGGCGACTACATCGCGCCCAACGACGACCAGTGGAATATCCAGTTCGGTTTCAATCTGGGCCCGCGGGAAACCGGGGACGAGAACGACCCCGTATTCGACCCGCCCCGCGACCGCGAGGTACAGACCGGCTTCCAGCAGCTCCGCTGGACCCGTACCACCGATGCCGGTCACGAATTCACGCTCCAGTTCTATCACAACCGCTTTCGCAACCGGGAACGCGTAACCCTGCCACCCCTTTCCGAGATCGATCCTGCATTGCTGATCCTTTTCGGCCAGCCCGATCAGGTGATCTCCACCCAGATCGGCACCACCGAGGAACGTTTCGAACTCGAGTTCCAGCATACCCTGCCTGCCTTCGCGGGGGCGCGGCTGCTCTGGGGTGCCAGCAGCCGACTGGACCGGAACTGGAGCCCGGGCTACTACAACCGTGACGACTACATCGAAACCCACCTGCAACGCCTGTTCGGCACCCTGGAGTGGGCGGTCACCCCGCGCCTGAATCTCAACCTCGGCGCCATGCTGGAACATGCCTCGCTGGGCGGCAGCCATGCCTCGCCGCG
Source organism: Thiohalobacter sp. (assembly GCF_027000115.1). Taxonomy (NCBI): domain Bacteria; kingdom Pseudomonadati; phylum Pseudomonadota; class Gammaproteobacteria; order Thiohalobacterales; family Thiohalobacteraceae; genus Thiohalobacter; species Thiohalobacter sp. The sequence goes on from NZ_JALTON010000058.1 coordinate 81,090, forward strand.
ACTGGCACTGAACTACCAGTGGCGCGAGAACCATGGCTTCCGCGCCGGCATCTCCCGGGCCGTTCGCATGCCGACCGTGATCGAGTCCTATCAGGATCTGGCCTTGCGCTTCTACGACGGGACCCTGATCGACCAATTGTTCAAGGGCAACGACAGGCTGGATGTAGAACGCCTGACCTCCTTCGAACTGGGCTACCTTGGCCGTTTCCCGAAGCAACGTCTGACGCTCGACGTCAAGGCCTTCCACAACGAGCTGCGCGATCGCATTACCGCGGTGAAGGACAAGGCCTTTCCCGAACCCGATTTCCCCGGTGACGAACCGGCAGGGTGCAGCCCGCCGCTGTTTACCAATGCACTGGTCTATGTCAACAGCGGGGCGATGGAACTGAACGGTGCCGAACTTGCCGTGAGCTGGCGCCCGCGCCTGCGCACCCTGGTAACCTTCAACTACGCGTACGCTCGCGGCAAGGGCTGGGCACTGGACACCATCAACAACTTCTGCGATCCATGGCAGACCGAGAACCTTCAGGACGATGTGCCCACCCACACCCGCAGCCTGTTCGTCATGCACCGGCTGCCCGGCGAGATCGACGTCAGCGCCACCTGGTACAAGGTCAGTGCCATGAAATGGCTGGGCAACGGCGACAAGCTGGGTCCCCAGGACCGTCTCGACCTGCGCATCGCGCGCAGCTTCCATCATGGGGGCCTCAAATCGCAGATCGCGCTCACGGTCCAGAACGCACTGGACGAGTACCGCGACTTCCGCGACGAGAACATCTTCGATACCCGCGCCTATCTCGAATACGCCGTGTCGCTGCCCTGATCCGATGCCGCCGCCATGAGCCACCCCGCTGCCATTTCCGCTACCGCCCGGAGACCTGCCCTCCGGCGCTGGCTGCTGGCGGGGCTTGCGCTGCTGCTCGCGGCTGCACCCCTGCATGCCGCCGACGTCGGCATCCTGCTCAGCGACGAGGCCCCGCTGTACCGCCAGCTCGCCAGGGACATCGGCAAGCGTCTGCGGGCCGCCCGACCGGATCTTGCCATCGAGGTCCGGGTCCGAAACGGCGTCCTGGCACAGGGGGCGCGCCTCAACATCGCCATCGGCACCCGTGCCGGGGCCCAAATGATGGCCGCGGGCACCGAAACCCCGCTGCTGGTCACCCTGATCCCGCGTGCCACCTTCCGTGAACTGGCGCAGCGCCTGACGCCGAAGGCAACACGGCGCATCAGCGCGCTCTACATAGACCAGCCGCCCCGGCGCAGCCTGGCACTGCTGGAAGCACTGCTGCCGCCACCGCGCCGGGTCGGCGTGCTGGTGGGTCCCCGGAGCCGCTACCTGGTTCCGGAACTCGAGTCGGCCGCGGGCACCCAGGTCATCGTCCAGGCGGCCGATCCCGCCGCCCCCCTCATCGACCAGCTCGAGCGCCTGCTGGACCGTACCGACAGCCTGCTCGCCGTACCCGATCCCGAACTCTACAACCGCGAGACGCTCAAGCCCATCCTGCTTACCACCTTCCGCTATCGCCAGCCGCTCATCGGCTTCTCGCGGGCCTATGTCCGCGCGGGTGCACTCGCCGCACCCTATTCGGCACCCGGCCACCTGGCGCGCGACGCCGCCGAAACCGCGCTGGCGCTGCTGGAACCGGGTGCACGGGCCGTGGTGCGGGCGCCCGCCTATTTCGACATCGCCCTCAACCGGCAGGTTGCCCGCTCGCTGGGTATCCGCCTGCCGGACATCGACGACCTGCGCGCCCGGCTCGGCGCGATACCGGAGGAAACGCTCTGATGCTCAAGAGCATACACAGCCGCATACTGCTTGCCGTGCTGCTGCCGTCGGTGCTGACTGCCGTGGTGCTGGGCACCTTCTTCAGTCTCACCCGGCTGGACGATCTTCGCCGCTCGCTGGAGGCACGCGGCCAGGCGATCGCCAACCAGCTGGCGCCGGCCGCCGAATACGGCGTGTTCGCGGGCAACATCGACATCCTGCGCAATCTGGCCGAGGCCACGCTGGCCGAACCCGACGTAGTCGCCATCCATATCTACGACGTCGACGGCACACTGCTGGTCACCACGGACAGGAACACAGCCACCTCCGAAGACCTGCTGTTCACCGCGCCCATCGAAATCCACCCGGTCGCCGTAAGCGACTATGAACAGACGGCCAGCGATGTCAGACCTCTGGGCCGGGTGGAGGTATTGCTGTCGGGTGCCAGCACGCTGGCACGACAGCGCGACATCGTGTTCACCGGCGTTTTCATCACCCTGCTGCTGGTCCTGGCCGCCATCTTCGTGGCCCTGCGCGTCAGCCGCGGCGTGGCCACGCCCATCGAACAGATGATCGGTGTGGTACAGCGCCTGGGTGCGGGCAACCTGCGGGCACGCGCCCGCACCGGCGCCTCGGGCGAGCTGGGCAAGCTCGAGCGCGGCATCAACCAGATGGCCGCGGCACTGGAGCAAGCCCAGAACGAGCTGCAGGGACAGATCGACCAGGCCACCGCGGAACTGCGCGAGACACTGGAAGCGGTCGAGATCCAGAACGTGGAGCTGGACCTGGCCCGCAAGCGCGCGCTGCGCGCCAGCCGGGAAAAGACCGAGTTCCTGGCCAACATGAGCCACGAGATCCGCACCCCCATGAACGGGCTGCTGGGCTTTGTCGACCTGCTGCTGCGCACGCCACTCAACCCGGAACAGCGCGACTACACCACCACCATCCGCAAGTCGGCCACCAACCTGCTGGTGATCGTCAACGACATCCTCGATTTCTCCAAGATCGAGTCCGGCAAGCTCACCATAGAACCTGCGCCCTTCGAGCTGCGCGAGGCCATGGAGGACTCCGTGGACCTGATGGCCCCGGTGGCACACGAGAAGGGCCTGGAACTGGTACTGCTCATCTATGCCGACGTACCGAACGAGCTGCATGGCGACTCCAACCGCATCCGCCAGATCCTGCTCAACCTGATTGGCAATGCCATCAAGTTCACCACGCACGGCAGCGTGGTGGTACGCGCCATGCTCGACGAGTCCGACGAAGCGGCCGGGGAAACCGGCTGGGTGCGCCTGCGCATCAGTGTCACCGACACCGGTATCGGCCTCACCCAGGCCCAGAAGAGTCGCCTGTTCCAGCCCTTCAGTCAGGCGGACACCTCGATCACCCGACGCCATGGTGGCACCGGCCTGGGACTGTTCATCTGCAAGAACCTGGTGGAACAGATGGGTGGTGAGATCGGCGTCGAGAGCACGCCCGGCGAAGGCGCGACCTTCTGGTTCACGCTGCCGCTGGAGGTGCGCGAAGGGAAGACCAGCCCCGAAACCAGCTGCATCCATGGGCTGCGCCGCGCACTTGTCTACGACGGTCATCCCCTGGCACGCCTGGCCATCCGTCATCCTCTGGAGTCGTGGGGCATCGAGGTGGAGGAAGCCGGCGATCATGTCACGCTCAACCAGGCCGCGCAGGCCATCCGCGGCGGCGAGCGCGATATCGATCTCATTGTGGTCGGCCTGTCACCCGAAAACTCGGACGAGTACCAGGTGCAGGAACTGTTGCGCGAACTGATGCCGGCGGGTCGGCCACTGCTTTTCCTGATCAACAGCTTCGAACGCGACCGGCTGGACGAGGTCATGGCCCTGGGTGCCGACGCCTGTCTGCCCAAGCCGCCACGCCGGGAAGCCCTGCGCAGTGCCGTCTGCCGCATCCTCGGCCAGCCCGATCAGAGCACCCGCCCCTTCGTCGAACGCCGCAAGTCGCCGCGACCCCGGATGCCCGACATGCGCGGCGCCCGCATCCTGGTTGCCGACGACAACGAAATCAACCGCAGCCTGATCGAACTGCAGTTGCAATCACTGGGCGTGGAAGTGGACAAGGCCGACAATGGCCAGACCGCGCTGGAGCTGGCGCGCGAGAACGCCTACGACCTGATTCTCATAGACCTGCACATGCCGATCATGAGCGGCGACATGGCTGCGCGCGAGATCCGTGCCGGCGGCAACCCCAACCAGTACACGCCCATCATCGCGCTCACCGCCAACGTCTTCAGCGGCGAGTCCGAGCGTCTCGACGAGGCCGGCATCAACGAATGCCTGATCAAGCCCATCTCCGAGTACCGGCTGTGGGAATGCATGCGCCGCTGGACCGGCCGCACCATCGACTCGCCGCCCGAGGACCTGCGCGAAGCCCAGGGGTCAACCGAGGCAGACGACCATCCGTCCAGCACCCTCGTCCGCGACCTGCGCCGCATGCTCGCCGAGGAACTGCCCGAGCAGACGCGCGCCATCGAGGCCGCCTACACCCGGTGCGACTGGCCGGCCCTGCGCGATGCCGCCCACAAGCTCAACGGCTCTGCCGCCTACTGCCAGATGGACGACCTCAGGCAGGCTGCCTCAGCCCTGGAAAAAGCCGCCCATTACGCCAACCCCCGACAGATCGAACAGGCCCTGGATGTCTGCCGCAGGGCCATTCAGACAGCCCGGGAACTGCTGGACAAGCCGAATGGCTGCAAAAATCCGTAGGCTGGTCGGCATATTGCACCAGAGACTGCGGATGATGGCGGCTTTGCAGCCGGCTCGGGACGCACTGGCGCTCAAGCCGTTTCCCGACACGGCAGGCCCGGAACCGGAATCCCCGCACGCGCCATGGGCCGCTGGTATCGCCGGCCGCCATGGATGACTGGCAAATCCCCAATGCTGGTTTACACTGTGGTCATGCGGGCACCCTTCTGGCCATCGAGCAACACCCATTTCCATTCAGCCAGGGCCGCTCCCGCCGCACAACCCTGGCGTTTCTGGCTGTTCCTTGCCTTCGGCCCGTTGCTGTTTGCCGGCAGCCTGTACTGGCTGGACATACCCGAACGCCTGCGCCACGAGCAACTGGGTCAGCAGGCGATACGCGAACTCGATGTCATGCGCCGCCCGTTGCTGGACATCAAGCGGCAGGAAGTCGCCCTGGTTTCGATCCTGGACCAGCAGCCGTCCCGGGCACCTGAACTCGAACAGGCGATCCACCGGGCCGATCTTCAGATCGACCGTTTCCAGCGGGCCGGCGCCTACAATCCGGAACTCGCCGGGCGCATCGAACGTTTCGCTGCCCGCTACGGCTCATGGGTCTCCACCTTGCGCCATCTGGCGATGCATGCCGACGGCAGGCCGGACGAGCACGGCATTGTTCAATACCTGAACCAGGCGGAACAACGGTTCCTCGCAACCATGAATGCCCTGGGTGACTGCGAGGAACCGGTTCACGATGACATTCACGACGGCCAGCAGGCCGTATACCAGTTGCAGATGGCCACCGGACTGCTGGCCTTCTACGTCTTCCTGCTGATCCTTCTTTACCAGCGCGCCGTGACCCGGGCCGTCAGCGACCAGGAAAAACAGCTATCCATCACCCTGCAATCCATCGGCGACGGCGTCATCGTGACCGACACCGCGGGCCGGGTGACCCGTATGAACCCCTTGGCCGAGAACATGACCGGCTGGACCCTCGAGGAAGCCCGCAACCGGCCAATCAGCGAGATTTTCGTCATCACCAATGCGGAAACCGGCGCCACCGTGGAAAATCCGGTGCTTCGGGTACTGCATGAAGGCACCATCGTGGGGCTGGCCAACCATACCGTGCTGACCGCCCGCGACGGTACGCGACGGCAGATCGCAGACAGCGGCGCGCCCATCCGCGATCACGACGATCAGCTGCACGGTGCGGTTCTGGTATTCCGGGACGTCACCCGCGACTACGAACTGCGGCAAGCGCTCCAGGAACACGCCGAACGCCTGGACCGCATCCTGGGTGCCGCCATGGATGCCGTCGTCGTGGCCGATGAGCATGGCACCATCCTGGAATGGAACCCCCAGGCGGAACGCCTGTTCGGCTTTCCACGCACTGACGCCATCGGCAGCACGCTGCACGAATTGATCATTCCGCAACGCTACCGCGAGGCGCACCGCCAGGCCATCGAGAGGCGTATAAGGGACACGGACGGCGAAGCGGTCGCCCGCCGCATGGAAACCGAAGCCCTGCACAGGGACGGTCATGAATTCCCCGTCGAACTGTCGGTCACCCAGTTGCATCAGAGCCAAGGCTGGCTGTTCTGTGCCTTCATACGCGACCTCAGCGACAAGAAACGCGCCGAGGCAGCGCTGAAAAAGCATTCGCTCCAGCTTGCCGAGGCCCAGCGTCTGGCCCAACTGGGGAGCTGGGAGCTGGACTTGAGGCATGACCGCCTGGACTGGTCGGACGAGATGTACCGGATTCTGGAACTGGATCCGAAGGCCTTCTCGCCAAGCCATGAGGCATTTCTGGGTTTCGTGCACCCCGAGGACCGGGAACGGCTGAATCGCGCCTACCGGGAATCCGTGGAAAGGAAGCGCAACCTCGACATCACCCACCGGCTGCTGCTTGCAGACGGTCGTATCAAGCATGTGCATCAGCGCTGCGAAACCCATTACGACGCCGACGGCAATCCGCTGCACTCGGTGGGCACGATGCAGGATGTCTCGGCCAGCGTCGAACTGCAGGAGGAATTGCGCCTGGCCGCCACCACCTTCAACAGCCATGCCGGCATCCTGATTACCGATCGCGACAACAGGATTCTGCGCGTCAATCCCGCCTTCGAGGCCATGACCGGCTACAGTGCCGAGGAGCTCGTGGGCAAGAACCCGCGCATACTGAAATCGGGGCGCCAGGACGAAAACTTCTACAAGCACATGTGGTCGGTCATCGACCGGACCGGCCAGTGGTCGGGAGAACTCTGGAACAAGCGCAAGGACGGCAGCCTGTATGCCGAGATGCTGACCATCACCGCGGTGCGAAACGACGCGGGCGAGGTCACCCATTATGTCGGTACCACCCAGGACATCACCGAGCGCAAGCGCGCCGAGAGCCGGGTGGAACACCTGGCCTATCACGATGATCTGACCGGCCTGGCCAACCGCCGCCTGCTGCACGATCGCCTGCAGCGCGAGCTGGCAGTCGCCCGACGCCACTCGGCTTATGGCGCGCTGCTGTTCATCGACCTGGACCGATTCAAGCACCTCAACGATGCCCTGGGTCATCCGGTCGGCGACGAACTGCTGCGTCAGCTCGCCCGGCGCTTCACGGACATCATGCGCACCGAGGACACCGTGGCGCGCCTGGGCGGGGACGAGTTCGTCTTCATTCTGCCGGCCGAGAACAAGGATCTTTCCCAGGTGGGCTTCGAAGCCCAGGCGGTGGCCGAGAAGATTCTGGAACAGGTGGCCAGGCCGTTTGACCTCAATGGCCACCGCTATCACATCACTGCCAGCGTCGGGATCGTATTATTCCCGGAAGCCGACGAAGACGCGGACGACGTACTGAAGCATGCCGATACTGCGCTGTATCGCGCGAAGGAAGACGGACGCAACACGGTTCGTTTCTACCAGCCCAGCATGCAGGCAGCCGCCAACGCCCGCCTGGCGCTGGAAAAGGATCTGCGTGCGGCACTGGAACTCGGGCAGTTCGAGCTGCATTACCAACCCCAGACCGGTCTGAAAGGCCATATCGTCGCGCTCGAGGCCTTGATCCGCTGGCAGCATCCGGAACGCGGCCTGGTCGCGCCCGACACCTTCATTCCCGTTGCCGAGGAGACCGGGCTGATTCTCGAAATCGGCAACTGGGTGCTGCGCACTGCGGTCCGGCAATTCCATGGGTGGCTGCGGGATGGTACCGGTCGGCATCTGCGGCGCCTCGCCATCAACGTCAGCCCGCGCCAGTTCCACCAAGGCAGTTTCACTGACCAGGTCATCGAAATCTGCAAGGACGCCGGCCTGGGCCTCGACTTCATCGAGCTCGAGATCACGGAAGGCATGCTCATGAGCCGCCTCGGCGATACCATCGAGAAAATGACGGAACTCCGGACCCGCGGCATCCGTTTCGCCATCGACGACTTCGGCACCGGCTATTCGTCGCTGAGTTATCTGAAGCGACTGCCGCTGGACGCCCTCAAGATCGACCGCTCTTTCGTACGCGACATCGTCTCCGATCCCAATGACGCCGCCATCGTCGACACCATCATCGCCATGGCAAGGCACCTGGACCTGGGCGTCATCGCCGAGGGGGTGGAATCCGACCCGCAGCGGGAATTCCTGAGGGACAAGGGTTGCGAGTGTTTTCAGGGCTATTACTACAGCAGGCCCGTACCCGCCCGGGAGGTGCCCGAGTTGTTGCGGGCCGGCAGGCTTCCCCCCGCTTCCAGCGACTGACCCGCCCGCCTGCCTGGTCGGGAACTGAGGCGCCCGTGGCAGCCAGCATCCTGAATCAAGGGCTGCGGACAGCGGCCTTCCCAAGGTCACCGCCCTCTACCACCACAAAGGCCACTGCATACTCCTGCTCGTCGGTGAGCGAGAGATGGATGCGGCCAACGCCCATCTGCTCGGCCTGGTCGCGGGCGGCGCCCGTGAGCTGGAGTTCGGGCTTGCCGAGGTCGTCGCGGTGGACGACCACGTGGCGGGGGCGAATACCGTCGCGGAAACCGGTGCCCAGCGCCTTGACCAGGGCCTCCTTGGCGGCGAAACGCTTGGCGAGAAAGGCGGCGGGACGCGCGGCGCGCATGAAGTCGTCCAGTTCGGAGCGGGCCAGCAGGCGGATGGCGAAGCGGGCGCCATGGCGCGACAGCGCAGCCTCCATGCGCTCGATGCGGACGATATCGGTGCCGATGCCGAGGATCATCCGGCACGCGCGGCAAGCATGAGCCGCTTCATTTCACGCACGGCCTCTTCCAGCCCGGTGAACAGGGCGCGGGCGATGATGGCATGGCCGATGTTGAGTTCATGCACGTCGCGCAGTGCGGCGACGGGGGCGACATTGTGATAGTGCAGGCCGTGCCCGGCATGCACCCGCAGACCGAGATCGGTCCCCTGCTCGACGGCGGCGACGATGCGCCGGAACTCGGCCTCCTGCGGCGCGCCGGGCTCGGCATCGGCATAGTGACCGGTGTGTATCTCGATGCAGGGTGCGCCGACCTCGGCGGCGGCCTCGATCTGGGCGGGGTCGGCATCGATGAACAGGGACACCCGCACGCCGGCCTCGGCGAGCCGGGCACAGGCCTCGCGCAGACGGTCCTTCTGGCCACGCACGTCCAGTCCGCCCTCGGTGGTCAGTTCCTCGCGCCGCTCGGGCACCAGGCAGCAGTCGGCCGGACGCACGCGCTCGGCGATGGCGAGCATCTCCTCGGTGACGGCCATTTCCAGGTTCATGCGCGTCTGCAGCGTCTCGCGCAGGATCTCCACGTCGCGTTCCTGGATGTGGCGCCGGTCCTCGCGCAGATGCAGGGTGACACTGTCGCCACCAGCCTGCTCGACGATGGCGGCCGCCTGTACCGGGTCGGGATAGCGGGTACCTCGCGCCTGACGCAGGGTCGCGACATGGTCGATGTTGACGCCGAGCTGGATGGAGCTGGGGCTTTCCTGAAAGTGGATCATGGGGTCGTGGGGCTCCTGGTCTTGCTGCGCAGCAGTGCAGCGAGCACTTCGCGGGTCTTGAGGGGTCGGTCGCCCAGGTAGAGTGCCAGCGCGCGGCGCAACAGCCGGCGGCACTCCTGCAGGGTCCGTTCATCTTCGAGATTTTCCCGCGCCAGCGCAAGCAGGCTGGCGCCCTGGATGCCTTCGCTGCCGATGCCCGCGTCGCGCACCGGGCCGCGTTCCAGCTCATAGCGATAGCGTGCGCCGGCCTCGACGGGCATGCCGCTGTCGGCCTCGACATCCAGCAGCAGGCCGTAGCCGAGACCTTCGAGCAGGCGCTTCTCGAACAGCCGCAGAACCGGCTGGGGATCGGTCTCGCCGGCCCGGGCCAGGGCCTTGAGTGTCTGATGGTAAAGCTCGAAGAGCTCGGGATGCGGGTCGTCACGGCGCAGCAGGCGCAGCATGAGTTCATTGACATAGAAACCGGAAAACAGCGCTAGCCCCTTGAGCGCCAGTACACTGCCTTGCGCTTCGGCGCCGGTCAGCGTGCCCAGCTCGCCATGCCGCCGCCACGACAGCAGCAGCGGCTGGAAGGGCTGCAGCAGCCCCTGGCCACGGCCGCGCCCTCCGCGCCCGCCACGCGCAACCAGACCGGTACGGCCATGTGACGCCGTGAACACCTCCAGCAGCAGGCTGTTGTCGCGGTAGGGCCGCCGGTGCAGCAGCAGACCCGGTTCAAGGTCGATGCGTTCGCGGTCAATCACGGGCGGCATCCCGGATTGCGCCTCGCTTCATCCGGGCTGCCGGGTTCGGAACAGAAGCACAAGCTGCTGCGGCAGCCCGAACGCAGGCCATGGTCGAAAACCCCGAATGGAGAGACATGTCTCAACGCCCATGCTCATCGATGCCCAGGCTGCGCAGGGCACGCTCGTCGTCTGCCCATCCTTCCTTGACCTTGACCCACAGCTCGAGGAAGACCTTGCGATCGAACAGACGCTCCATGTCCTCGCGTGCCTCCCGGCCGACCTTCTTCAGCATCTGTCCCTGCCGACCGATGACAATGCGCTTATGGCTGTCGCGCTCGACCCAGATCAGGCCATTGATGCGCAGCAGCCCCCCCGCCTCCTCGAAGCGCTCGATCTCCACCGTCAGGCCATAGGGCAGTTCCTGGCCAAGGTGGCGAAACAGCTTCTCCCGGATCAGCTCGGCGGCCAGGAAGCGCTCGCTGCGATCGGTGATCTGGTCTTCCGGGAAACAGGGCTCGGACTCGGGCAGGCGGGCAATGACCTCCTGCTCCAGCGCAGCCAGGTTGTCGCCGCGCAGCGCGGCCAGCGGCACCAGCGCGGCAAAATCGTGACGCCCGGCGAGCGCCTGCAGCCAGGGCAGCAGCTCACGCCGGTCGCGCAGGCGGTCGATCTTGTTGACGGCAGCGATCACCGGCTGGCCGGCCGCCTTCAGCCGTTCCAGCACCAGTTCGTCCTCGTCGGTCCAGCGGCCTGCTTCCATCACCATGACGATGACATCCACGTCCAGCAAGGCATCCAGTGCGGCGCGGTTGATGGCACGGTTGAGCGCCTTGCGGCCCGGCCTGTGAATGCCGGGCGTATCGACGTAGACGATCTGTGCCTGTGGCAGCGTCCTGATGCCGAGGATGCGGTGGCGCGTGGTCTGCGGCTTGCGCGAGGTGATGCTGATCTTCTGGCCGATGAGGCGGTTGAGCAGGGTCGACTTGCCCACGTTGGGGCGTCCGACCAGGGCCACGAAGCCGCAGTGAAAGGGTTTGCCGGTCATGGGTTTCTCAAGCGCGGGTTGCAGCGGGATCGGCCTCGAGGCGCGCGAGCATCGCAGCGGCAGCCTGCTGCTCGGCCTTACGGCGGCTGCGGCCGCTGGCCCGGACCCGCTGCCCCAACGCCGGTATGTGACATTCCACGTCGAAGGTCTGGGCGTGGGGTTCGCCATGCACCGCGATCACGTTGTACTCCGGCAGTTCAAGCTGGCGGGCCTGCAGAAACTCCTGCAGGCGGGTCTTGGGATCCTTCAGTTCGGCTGCGGTGGGCAGGGTCTCGAAGCGCTCGGCGTAGAGTCGCAATACCAGCGTGCGGGCGGCCTCGAAACCGCCATCCAGATATACCGCGCCAAGAATCGCTTCCAGCACATCGGCGAGAATGGAGTCGCGGCGATAGCCGCCGCTCTTGAGCTCGCCGGAACCCAGCCGTACATGTTCGCCCAGCTCCAGCTCGCGAGCCAGCTCGGCCAGCGTGGTCTTGCGCACCAGCGAGGCACGCAGGCGGCTGAGCTCCCCCTCGCGGTAGTCGGGAAAGCGCTCGAACAACTCTGCCGCGACCACCAGCCCCAGCGCAGCGTCACCGAGAAATTCGAGGCGTTCGTAGTTGTAGCGGCCGGCACTGCGGTGGGTCAACGCCTTGTCGAGCAGGTCGGGATCCCCGAAACGATAGCCGAGCTTCGCCTGCAGGGATTCCAGGTCCTTCATCAGCGATGGACGATTTCTACCGACTTGTCGAACTTCGTCACTGCATCGACGTTGCCCAGAACAGGCACCCGGACCTCGTACTTGACGGAAACGATGGTACGGCCTCTGTCGCGAGTGATCTTGACCTCCTTCGCCTTCACATGCTCGACATCGTTGATGTCGAAGCGACGACTGATGAGGGTGCGGATCTCTCCCGGCGACTTTTGCGTGATGCCGGGTTCGTTCTTGAGCGACTCCAGGGTGCTCTCGACCTTGAAGTACTCGAGATAGTTCGGCACCAGGCGCAGCACCAGGATGGCAAAGAAGGCGATCAGGCCGAGGACGACCAGCCAGCTGATGAGAGTCATGCCCCGCTGTTGCTCGCGCATGCGAATTACCCCGCTCCGATTCTCAGTGTATGGTCTCGCCGATGCGGCGCCAGGTGATCCGCTTCGCCGTGGCATCCCAGTTCATCCAGATCATGAACGCCTTGCCGACGAGGTTCTGTTCCGGGACCGGTCCGAAGTAGCGGCTGTCCCGACTGTTGTCCCGATTGTCGCCCATCATGAAGTAGTGTCCTGGCGGCACCACCGTTTCGCCCTCGACACCCGGCACCCCGGGCCGCACCAGGATCTCGTGACGCACGCCCATCAGATCCTCGATGCGATGGCTGGCGCCGGTGCTGGCAATCCCTGCGCCGGATCCCACATAGGTGCCTATGACTTCCTGCGGCATGGGCTTGCCGTTGATATAAAGGATTTTGTCGCGATAGGCAACACGATCGCCAGGCACCCCCACCACGCGCTTGATGTAGTCGACGGAGGGATCCTCGGGATAGCGGAACACCACCACGTCGCCGCGCTGCGGTTCGCCGACCTCGATGATCTTGGTGTTGAGCACCGGCAGCCGGATGCCATAGGCGAACTTGTTGACCAGGATGAAGTCACCCACCAGCAGGGTCGGCATCATGGATCCGCTGGGAATGCGGAAGGGTTCAGCCAGAAAGGAACGCAGCAGCAAAACGATGAGAATGACCGGAAAGAAAGCGCGCGCATACTCGACCAGCACCGGCTCTTTGAGCACCCGCTCGCGCTCAGGCTCGGGCAGCGCGGCAGCGCGCTGGCGCCGGCGTGGCGCCAGCAGCAGTGCGTCCAGCCCCCAAAGGGCGCCGGTTATGAAAGTGGCCAGTACCAGGATCAGCGGAAAATCGAAGTTCATGCCTGTGGTTCCTTGAGGGGGTTGCCTTCCATGCGATTCACCTGTTCTTGCCCACGTGCAGCACGGCCAGGAAGGCGGACTGCGGGATCTCCACCTTGCCGAACTGCTTCATGCGCTTCTTGCCGGCCTTCTGCTTTTCCAGCAGCTTGCGCTTGCGGGTGATGTCGCCACCGTAGCACTTGGCGGTGACGTTCTTGCGCAGGGCCTTGACCGTGGTGCGGGCGATGACGTGGGTGCCGATCGCCGCCTGGATGGCCACATCGAACATCTGCCGCGGAATCAGTTCCTTCATGGTCTCGGCCACTTCGCGGCCACGGCTCTGCGCCTGGTCGGCATGCACGATCATGGACAGGGCGTCGACCCGCTCGCCGTTGATGAGAATGTCCAGCTTGACCAGATTCGCCGGCTGGAAGCGCAGGAAGCTGTAGTCGAAGGAGGCATAGCCGCGGCTGGCCGACTTCAGCCGGTCGAAGAAGTCCAGTACCACCTCTGACAGCGGCAGCTCAAAGGTCAGCGACACCTGCTTGCCCATGTACTGCAGATTCTTCTGCACGCCGCGTTTCTCGATGCACAGGCCGATGACCGCCCCCAGGTAGTCCTGCGGGACCAGGATGTTGGCAAGGATGATGGGCTCGCGGATTTCGCTGATCTGGTTGACCGGGGGCAGCTCGGCCGGATTGTCGATCTCGATCACCTCGCCGCGGGTAGTCTCCACCTGGTAGACCACGGTCGGCGCGGTGGTGATGAGATCGAGATTGTATTCGCGCTCCAGCCGCTCCTGCACGATCTCCATGTGCAGCATGCCGAGAAAGCCGCAGCGGAAACCGAAGCCCAGCGCCTGGGAGTTCTCCGGTTCGAAGTGCAGCGAGGCGTCGTTCAGGCGTAGCTTCTGCAAGGCGTCGCGCAACGCCTCGTAGTCGTCGGACGCCACCGGGTACAGGCCGGCGAACACCCGTGGCTGCACCTTCTGAAAGCCGGGGAGGGGCTCGCTGGCGGGCCGGTCGGCCAGGGTCAGGGTATCGCCCACCGGGGCGCCGTCGATCTCCTTGATGCCGGCAATCACGAAACCCACATCGCCCGCAGTGAGCACGTCACGCTCGGCGCGCTTGGGGGTGAACACGCCGACACTGTCGACCACGTGGCTGCGCCCGGTGGACATGACCAGCATCTTCTGCCGCTTGCGCAGCGAGCCCTGCTTGATGCGCACCAGCGAGATCACGCCCACATAGGCATCGAACCAGGAATCGATGATCAGCGCCTGCAGCGGCGCCTCCGGATCGCCTTCCGGTGGCGGGATGCGCTCGATCAGCGCCTCCAGGATGTCTTCCACGCCCTCCCCGGTCTTGGCGCTGGCGCGCACGGCATCGTGCGCCTCGATGCCGATGATCTCCTCGATCTCCTCGATCACCCGGTCGGGGTCCGCCGAGGGCAGGTCGATCTTGTTCAGCACCGGCACCACCTCCAGGCCCATCTCGATGGCGGTATAGCAGTTGGCCACGCTCTGGGCCTCGACGCCCTGCGCGGCATCGACCACCAGCAGCGCGCCCTCGCAAGCGGCCAGCGACCGCGATACCTCGTAGGAAAAATCGACGTGACCGGGCGTATCGATGAAGTTGAGGCGGTAGGTCTCGCCGTTTCGCGCCCTGTAGTCCAGGGTGACGCTCTGCGCCTTGATGGTGATGCCGCGCTCGCGCTCCAAGTCCATGGAGTCCAGCACCTGCTCGGCCATTTCGCGCTCGCTCAGCCCCCCGCAGATCTGGATGAAACGATCGGCGAGGGTGGATTTGCCATGATCGATGTGGGCGATGATGGAGAAGTTGCGGATGTGGCTGAGATCGGTCACGAATGCCTGCCTGCGACGACACGCCGCGCGGTCGCCGGAAATGGAATCCTGTCTGATACGGTGTGCGGGGTAAGCCCTTGTATGGGCGAAGGATTATACACACTCAGACGGGGGACAGATAGCGCCTGAAGGCGACCTCGTCAAAAAACGGGCTGCAGACTTCTTCAGCGCCGGCCACCAGCACCGGTACGCGCGTGCCGTAGCGCTCGACCAGCGCGGGATCGGTGTCGATATCAATCACTTGCAGCTCGAACGAGGCCTGTTCGCGCCAGCGCAGCAACTCCGCCTCCATGTCCTGGCAGAGATGGCAGGCGGGGCGTCCGTAGAGCACGAAGACCGGCATGGTGAAGGGGAGGCCCGGGAAAGGATTCTCCCGGGCCCCTTGCCTCAGTCCTTCGGAATGCGCACCGCCAGGAACAGCGGCCCCGCGCGGCGCTGGACCAGCACCGGTACCGTGCTGCCCGGCTTCGCCGCCTCGACCAGCTCGCGGAAATGCTCGACGTCCTTCACCTTCTTGTTGGCGAACATCACGATCACGTCGCCCTTGCGGATGCCGGCCTTGGCACCGGCGCCCTGCTCCAGCTCGGTGACCAGCACGCCACCCTTCTCCAGGTCGAGATCCTCGCGCAGTTGCGCGGGCACCTCGGTCACAGCCAGGCCGATGCGGTTGGTACGCTCGACAGGTGCCTTGCCCGGTTCGGCCTCGGCGACCTGCTCGTCCTCCAGCTCGCCCAGGGTCACGAACAGTTGCTTCGGCTTGCCGTTGCGCAGCACCTTGACCGCGACCCGCTCGCCCACCGGCGCGCTGCCCACCATGGGCGGCAGCTTGGCCGAGGTCGTCACCTCGCGGCCGTTGAACTCGACGATGATGTCACCGACCCGGATGCCCGCCTTGTCCGCCGGACTGTCCGGCACAACCTTGGACACCAGCGCGCCGATGGGCTTGTCCATGCCAAAGGATTCGGCCAGGTCGCGGGTCACGTCCTGGATGAGCACACCCAGCCAGCCGCGGCTGACCTTGCCCTTGGTCTTGAGCTGCTCGGCGACATCCATGGCCACGTCGATGGGAATGGCGAAGGACAGGCCCATGTAGCCGCCGGTGCGCGAGAAGATCTGCGAATTCACGCCAACCACTTCGCCGTCCATGTTGAACAGCGGCCCCCCCGAATTGCCGGGGTTGATGGCGACATCGGTCTGGATGAAGGGCACATAATTCTCCCGCGGCAAGGCCCTGCCCTTGGCGCTGACGATACCGGCGGTTGCCGAGCGTTCGAAACCGAACGGCGAACCGATGGCCAGCACCCACTCGCCCACTTTCAGCTTCTCGGCACTGCCCAGTTTGGCAACCGGCAATCCGGCGGCCTCGACCTTGAGCAAGGCGATGTCGCTGCGGGCGTCGGTGCCCACCACCTTGGCGCTGTACTCGCTACGGTCATACAGCCGCACCACGATCTCGGTCGCGTGCTTGACCACATGGTTGTTGGTCAGGATGTAGCCATCGGAGGAGATGATGAAACCGGACCCCAGCGACTTGGTTTCCTCTTCCCGCTCCTCGCCCTGGCCGTCGCCGAAGAAATGCTTGAACAGGTCGTTGAACGGACTGTCCTCGGGCAGATCGGGCACTTCGATGCCCGGCGGCAGGCCGCCGAAGCGACGCTTGACCAGCTGGGTGGTGCTGATATTGACCACAACCGGCGAGCTTTCCTCGACCAGTTCGGAAAAATCCGGCAGCGAGCGGGCCTGGGCCTGCGCTGCCAGGGAAACCAGCAGCACGCCCACCAGCCAGGCAGTCGCGCGCTTGTATAGTGCGTAATCCTTCATTGCTTCTCCTGGAGACAAGGTTTCGTTTGTTGTCCGCCTGTTTAAAGGGTCTCGTTCCCCGCGCGGATCATCCCCCGGATGCGACCGGACCGATGCCGGAGACCGGGGATTCCGTTGCCAGCCGCCGCAACACCACGGGCTGGAAACGGGTATCGGCCTGGACGCGGCGCGCGAAACGCCGCACCCAGGCCAGTCCGGCCAGGAAACCGGCCAGACCCGCGAGCAGCGCGGCGGCCTCTCCGGACCACAGCATCCGCTGCCCGAGCAGTTCTCCCAACAGACCGCCGGCGAGCAGCCCCGCCAGCGGCACCAGATACACCGCCAGCGACCCCTTGACGAAGGCATCCTCGCGCAGACCGATGAGCACGGTATCGCCGACCTGCATGCCTTCGGGCGCCACGGCGCGCACCCGTGCCCGACGCTGACCATACACCTTTGCCAGCACCGAGGTCCCGCAACCGGCCTTCGCGGCACAACTGCCGCAGGCACTCTGGCGCTGCGTCTCGACCCAGACAAAGCCGGGTTCGACCGCCACTACTGTAGCCGATTCCTCGATCATCGGCGCCGCATGCCTTCGGCGATGCGCTGCACCGTGACCGGCGGCACCTCCCCAACCACGGTGACGTGCACCCCGTCGCGGCTCAGGCCCATGGCACTGACCGCGCCCATGCGCGACAGCCCCTGCAGGCGTTCATCCGGATCTTCCGCACGCTCCACGTAGACGGACACCGCAGCCAGACCATCACTGTAGACCATGTGCTCGACCCGTGCCGAGCGGCCCGGCATGCCATGGCGGTTATGGTGCCTCAGGCTGAATCCCGGCGGCAGCCAGCCGGCTTCCCAGCTCATGGCTGCGTGGGTTTCCATCTCCTGCTCCCGGCCCTCGTCGTCGCCGATGTGCCGGAAGGTGCGCCCGTCCAGCGTGGGCAGCAGTTCCTCGTCGGCGATGCGGTCGCTGATTTCCAGCTCCGTGAACATCATCTGTTCGACCGGGATTCCCTCGGGTGTGAGCAACTCGAACCGCAGCGGCAGCCGCGAGGGATCGGCCAGCCAGACCCGGTAGCCGTACCGATAGGTGTCGCGCGGGCGCACTGCCACCACTTCGCAGGGCTGGCCGGCCACGCGGTCGCGGCCAACGCGCAGAAATTCATAATGGGCATCCAGTGCATCCAGATCCTCGGGAAACCCGGTGTTCAGGGGCGTACGCGGAAAATTGCGATCCACCATCACCGCCTGGCTGTCGGGCATGATGCAGACGACGCCCTCGGCGTCACGCAGAATCTCCCGCGCCGCCCCGGTGAGCGCCAGCAGACGCTCCCGCGCCTCGTCCCCTTCGACGCGATGCACCAGCCGCATGGCCTCCATCTGGCCGTCATGGAAATAGACGAAGGTGCCGCGAAAGCTGGTGCGTTGCACCGCCTCGTTCATATCCATCAGCAGCCGCTGCGCGGATTCGTCGGCGCGCGCGCTCGGGGAAACCGCCAGCAGCAAGACCAGCAGGCCGGGGACAAGGCGGGAAAGGGGGTTTCTAGCGAACGGCATTCGGACCCTGATCGTAGCCGGCGATCCGCACATGGGGCGCTATGGGCGCAAACCCGGCCCTTACGGCGTATTCGCTGTGATTGACCAGATAGGGGTTGAGACGCTCGGCCAGTCCCCGGTCCACACCCTGCCAGCGGGTGCCCGCCACGCGCCGGAACTGATCCGCGGCGGGTGCCGCCGCCAGCGTGGCCCCTGGCGCCTCGGCGGAGGGCGTGTCGAGACGCTGGGCCACCAGCACTGCCGCCAGCGCCACGCTGGCGGCGATGGCGGCGCCGCCCAGCGGCCGCAGCCAGCGCAGATGCCGGCCACCACGGACAGGCGGTTCGTCATCCAGGGCGGCCATCACGCGGTCCGCCAGATCGGGTGCAAGCCGGTCGGGCAGCCGGCAATGCAGGGCATCGGCGATCAGATGGTAGCGGTCCCAGCGGGCGCGCAGCCCGGGCTCGCGTTGCAGCCGCGCCAGCAGCAGGGCCTGCTGCTCGGCCGGCAATTCACCGTCCATCCAGGCGGAAATCTGTTCGTCTATGGTTTCTTTCATGTCCTGCTACCTCTCCGGCTCCAGCAAGGGTCGCAGCCGCTTCTCGATGGCCTCGCGGGCCCGGAAGATCCGCGAACGCACGGTCCCGATGGGGCATTCCATGGCCTCGGCGATCTCCTCGTAGCTCAGCCCCTCCAGCTCGCGCAGCACGATGGCGGTACGCAGATCCTCGGGAAGATCCTCGATCGCCGCCTCCACGGTCCGGCCGATCTCGGCGCTCAGCACTTCGTGCTCGGGCGTGGCGTATTCCTTCAGACCCGACTCGCCCTCGAATTGTTCCGCGTCCGCGGCATCGATGTCGTCACCCGGCGGCCGCCGCCCCTGGGCGACCAGGTGATTCTTGGCCGTATTGATGGCGATCCGGTACAGCCAGGTGTAGAAGGCACTGTCCCCCCGAAACTTCGGCAGCGCGCGATAGGCCTTGATGAAGGCCTCCTGGGCGACGTCCTGGGCATCGGCCGGATTGTGCACGTAGCGGGTCACCAGCTGGACGATGCGGTGCTGATACTTGCGCACCAGCAGGTCGAAGGCCCGCTTGTCCCCCTGCTGGACGCGCTCGACCAGCGCCTGGTCGGTATTCCGGTCTGACATCCACCCCTCTCGAACCCGCCATCGCCTGGCGCACCCCTGCCCGCTGGACCTCCGCCCGGCGGGCGTTCGCCAGCCACCGGGGATTGCGGTAAGGTACGTTCCAAATCAGTGCCTTCCGGCAGCCCAGACTTTACCGATCCGATACGGGGACCACAAGCCGGCATGTCAGCAGAAAGCCACGACGTTCTGGTCATCGGCAGCGGCGCCGCCGGGTTGCGGCTCGCCCTGGAACTGGCCGACCGCGCCCGGGTGGCCGTGCTGGCCAAGCGCAGTCTCACCGAGGGCAGCACCTACTATGCCCAGGGCGGCATCTCGGCGGTACTGGCCGAGGACGATTCCTTCGAGTCGCACATACAGGACACGATCAATGCCGGTGCCGGCCTCTGCCACCCCGAGGTGGTGCGCCACGTGGTCGAGAACGGCCCGGCGGCCATCCGCTGGCTGATGAACCACGGCGTGAACTTCACCCGCGAGGGGCCGGACCCCGATGCCCCGCTGCATCTCACCCGCGAGGGCGGCCACTCCCACCGCCGCGTGGTGCATGCCGCCGACGCCACCGGCCGCGTGCTGGAGACCTCCTTGCTCGAATGCGCCCGCGCCCATCCCAACATCGATCTGTTCGAGCGCCACATCGCCATCGACCTGGTCACCGAGGCCAAGCTCGGCCTGGCTGGCGACCGCTGCCTGGGCGCCTATGTACTGGACCGGGACGCCGGCCACGTGAAGGTGTTTGCCGCGCGCTGCGTGGTGCTGGCCACCGGCGGCGCCAGCAAGGTATACCTCTACACCAGCAACCCCGACACCGCGAGCGGAGACGGCATCGCCATGGCCTGGCGCGCCGGCTGCCGGGTGGCCAACATGGAATTCAACCAGTTCCATCCGACCTGCCTCTATCATCCGCAGGCCAAGTCATTCCTCGTCACCGAGGCGGTGCGCGGCGAGGGTGGCGTCCTGCGTCTGCCCGATGGCGAACGCTTCATGGACCGCTTCGACCCACGCGGCGAACTGGCGCCGCGCGACATCGTCGCCCGCGCCATCGACCATGAGATGAAGCGACTGGGCGCCGAATGCGTCTATCTGGACATCAGCCACAAGCCCGCCGATTTCATCATGTCGCACTTTCCCACCGTCTACGAGCGCTGCCTGGCCTTCGGCTTCGACATGACCCGCGAGCCCATCCCGGTCGTGCCGGCCGCGCACTACACCTGCGGCGGGGTGATGACCGACCTGCATGGCCGCACCGACCTGCCCGGCCTCTACGCCATCGGCGAGACGGCCCACACCGGCCTGCATGGCGCCAATCGCATGGCCAGCAACTCGCTGCTGGAGTGCCTGGTATTCGGCCAGGCCGCGGCCGCGGACATCGGTGCCCGGCTGGACGACATTCCCGAGCCGCCCGCGCTGCCGCCCTGGGACGAATCACGGGTAACCGATTCCGATGAGGAAGTGGTCGTCAGCCACAACTGGGACGAGCTGCGGCACTTCATGTGGGACTACGTGGGCATCGTGCGCACCAGCAAGCGGTTGCAGCGCGCGTTGCGCCGGGTAGACATGCTGCAGAACGAGATCCACGAGTACTACAGCAACTTCCGGGTCACCAACGACCTCATCGAACTGCGCAACCTGGTGCTGGTGGGGGAACTCATCATCCGCTCGGCGCAGGCGCGGCGCGAATCCCGCGGCCTGCACTATACCCTGGACTACCCCCGTCCCGACGACAGCCATCCGCCGCAGGACACCGTTCTGGTTCCGCCGCGTCCACGCGCCATCCAGAGTCTGGCCTGGGCCGACAATCGCTAGCTGTGTAAACCCACCAGGTTGTTCACAGCTGGCAGCCGGCTGATGGGCGGGTGGTAGTCCAGGCTAGCATGAGGGCGATGCCAGTTGTACTGGTGGAGCCAGCGGGGGAGATGGCTCGCCCGCTGTTC
>NZ_JALTON010000059.1 GCF_027000115.1 Thiohalobacter sp.
TTCACCATCAGGGCCCGGGCGGGCAACAGACCGCCCATATCACAGAGGCCGAATATATGCAGGCAACCGACCCCACCTGTCTTCCGGCGTCTTGCAAAACGGGGGAGTCCATATATGGATTCCGTGGGTGCCGTGGCCATTGCCCGACAGGCTGCTAGAGTTCTGCCAGTATCCGCCGATACAGCGCGGCGTCCCCGGCACTGAAACAGCAGGCGATGATGCGGTCGAAACGGTCCTCGTATGCGCGCATCACCCCGACGGCGATTCGCGTGGCTGCTTCCTTGGGATAGCCGTAGACGCCGGTGCTGATGGCGGGAAAGGCGATGCTGCGCACGTCGTTTCGAAGCGCCAGTTCGAAGGCATTCCGGTAACAGGACTCGAGCAGCCGCGCCTCGCCCTGGTCGCCGCCATGCCATACCGGGCCGACGGTAGAGATCACCCACTGCGCGGGCAGATCGAATCCGGGGCTGATGCGTGCCTCGCCCGTCGGGCAGCCACCCAGACTGCGGTTGTATTCCCTCAGGCGCGGGCCGGCAGCGCGATGGATGGCACCGTCCACGCCGCCGCCGCCAAGCAGCGATTCGTTGGCGGCATTGACGATGGCGTCCACTGCCAGTTCGGTGATGTCGCATTCGGCGATTTCGATCATGGGGTCATGCCCGGTAACAGGACTGCGCGGTCAGTCCAGATACTCGAACAGCTTGACCACCCGCTGCACGCCACTTACCGTGCGCGCCGCCTCGGCGGCGGCATCGGCCTCCATCCGGCGCACCAGGCCCATCAGATAGACGGTGCCGTTCTCGGTGACCACCTTGACCCGCGTCGGATCAAAGTCCTCGATGCCCTTGATACCGAACAGGGCGGTCTTGACCTTGGCCGTGATCAGGGTGTCGCTGGAACGGCTCATCATGGAGGAAGGGGCGGCGACGCGCAGCTCGTTGTGTACCTGACGAACGCGCTCGATGCCACGCACGATCTCGGCGGCGCGCTGGCGCATGGCTTCGGTCGGTGTCTCGCCGGTGAGCAACACGATCAGGTTGTAACTGGTGACATTGATGTGCGCCTGCTCTCGGATCTCGGGATCCTCGCGCAGCCTGGTCAGGGCCTTGAGCTCGATGGACTGGTCCTCAAGGACGGTGCCCGCGGTGCGCCTGTCATGGACCACGGCCGCGCCGGTGGCCGCGCCACCCACGACCACGGGGGTGCAGCCCGAGCCGGCCACGAGGGCGACGATGAGCAACGCGCATGCAGATAGGGTACGTGACATGGGTTTCAGGCCTCCTGTCCCAGAAGCTGTTGGTCGATGAGATCGCACAGGCAGTGGATGACGAGGATGTGGACCTCCTGGATGCGTGCCGTGGATAACGCGGGCACACGGATTTCCACGTCCTGGTTGATCAGCAGGTCTGCCAGCTCGCCGCCCTCGCGGCCGGTAAGTGCGACCACCCGCATGTCGCGGTCGTGCGCGGCATGGGTGGCCTGGACCACGTTGGCGGAATTGCCGCTGGTGGAAATGGCCAGCAGCACGTCGCCCGGTTGGCCAAGGGCGCGGACCTGCTTGGCGAACACTTCTTCAAAACGGTAGTCGTTGGCGATGGAGGTCAGGGTGGAACTGTCGGTGGTCAGGGCGAGCGCCGGCAGACCGGGTCGTTCCATCTCGAAGCGATTGAGCAATTCGGAGGAGAAATGCTGAGCGTCGGCCGCCGAACCGCCATTGCCGCAGGCGAGGATCTTGCGCTCTGCCAGCAGCGCGCGTGTCATTGCCTCCGCGGCGTGGGCAATCGCCGGGGCGACGGCATCCAGCGCCTGCTGCTTGGTCTGGATGCTGTCGTTGAACTGTTGCGCGATGCGCGCCAGCAGGTCCATTCCGGGTTCCTTTTCAGTCGTTGCAGTCGAAGGCCTGGCGAATCCAGTCTACCGAGACAGTCCCCCGGTTGCTGCCGAGGCTGACCACGTCGAAGCGGGCCGGCCGGTCGCGATGCTGCGGGTTCGCCTGCAGCCAGTGTCGCGCGCAGCGGATGATGCGGTGCCGCTTGCGATGGTCGATCGAATCGGCCCCGCTGCCGTGGCCGTCATGACGCCGGTATCGTACCTCAACGAAAACCAGCATGTCGCCGTCGAGCATCACAAGATCGAGTTCACCGCCCCGGCACGGGTAATTGCGTGCCAGCAGGCGCAGGCCCTGCCGTTTCAGGTGACCCAGTGCCAGCCGTTCCATCGCCTGGCCCCGCGCCCGCCGGCGATTCGGTGGCGTCCACAGTGTTGCCATCGGCCTCGGCCTCCCTGCCAAGGGTGGGTTGAACGAATTCTGTTTCCGGAATGACCTCGGGTGTGCCGCGACGGAAGCGCGCCGCGACGAGGTGCCGGCGGATGCGGTTTCCCGCTGTCAGCTCCAGCCGCCCGGTTGCTCCGGACTCGAAGGCCAGCAGGCCGCTGCGAAGGTCGTCAAGGACATGGGTGAGATCGAAGGCGTCCACCCCCAGCGCAAACAGCCGCTGCTGGCGGCGCCCCCGCTCGGGCCATTGCGCGATGATCTCGTTCTTGAGCCGGGCCTGATCGGCATCCGTTTCCAGTACCCAGGGCAGGTCGACGAACAGCAGGCCGTCGAGATCGCGGTCGCGCTGCGGCGAGGCAACGCCCGAGTAGGCATGGGCGGTCGCGAACAGGGACAGTTCGCCGGCATGGTGAAAACGAAACAGCGGCTTGATCAGGCGGGCCTGGTCCGGTTGGGCGGCCATGAAGGCAAAGTCCGCGTCCTTGCGGCGGCGCGGCTCGAATTCGAGGCGCTGGCCCAGCAGCCGGGTCAGTTGCTGATGCCGGCGCTGGCTGGCGTCTATGTTGAGCAAGCGCTCGATCACGCCCGACAGGCCGCGGGTCTCCGCGGGATAGGCCTGCGCCTCCAGCAGCACGCCGCCGCCGGCCTCCCATTCGCCGGCAAAGGCGCTCAGCAGGCGCTGCCCCCATTCCCCCTCGGGCACCAGGGCCAGCGCGGTGGCGAAGCCCAGTCGGCGTGCCTGCACGGCGACCTCGGTGGCATCGTCCTCGGGTGCCAGTCCGAACTGGAACAGGCCGACAGGCGTGGGCAGATCGACATCGACGCGGTTGAGGGCGAGCACCGGCACCTCGAGCGTCCCGGCCTGGGCCAGTCGGCGCACCGCCGGCTTGAGCAGCGGCCCGATGATCATCTCGGCCCCGGCATCGACCGCCTCCCGGTAGCGGTTCCAGGCAATGTCGGCGTCACCGGCGGTGTCGAAGAAGCGCAGTTCACCCGGCTGTCCGGCACGGAACCAGGCCGCCACCAGGCCGTCGCGAATGGCATCGCCGGCGGATTTCAGTGAACCGCTGGCGGGCAAGAGCACGGCAATGTGGCGAGGCTGCCGGCTGACCCTGAGCTGTTGCGCACCGAGTGCGGCGAGCAGGGCATCGGATGCCGGGTGCCCGGGGTAGCGGCGCCGCCATTCTCCCAGTGCCTCTTGCAGCGCGGCCGGATCGTCCCGATAGTGCCGCCCGAGCTGCACCAGTTCCATCCAGCCGCTGAGTGCATCCGGCGGGCCGCTGCGCAGCCGGATCAGCGCTGCATCGGAGAGCCGGGTGAGCGCCGCCCAGAGCGCCTGCTGGTTGGCCTCGCGCTGTTGCGGGTCGCGGATCAGTCCGTCCAGCCACACGTGTTCGCGCGCCGCCTCCAGATGATTGCCCCTGGCCGAATAGGCATTGGCCCGCAGGCGGTGAACCTCGATGGCCCGCTCGGGCGGCAGGTTCGTGGTGTCGATGGCCAGCAGTTCGGACACCCGCTCCGGCTCGCGCGCGGCCAGCGCCATGCGGGCCGCCTGCAGCCGCAGGGAAAGATCGGGGGCCGCGGCCAGCGCCCGCTCCAGCGCCGCCAGGGCACGCCCCGGCTCATCCAGGCGCTGGTACAGTTCGGCGGCGCGGCGGTACCGGGCCGCGGCCTGCGCACCACGGGCGGTATCGGCAGCGGCCTCGTAGCGTGCAGCTGCCGCCTCCAGGTCACCGGCCGCGACCAGCGCCTCGGCCTCGGCGAGGGTGGCCGGCGGCGCGGCGACAACGGCTGCCGGTGGTCGGGGCGCGGGCGCGGTGCAGGCATTGAGCCAGAGCGCCATGACAAGGAGCAGGAACGCGGTCGGGCGACGGGCTGGCATCCGGTGCGCGATGGAATGGGTCACGTTGGCTTGGGTCCCTGGCAGCTTGCCGGTATTGTACTCGGACAGGTGAAGGGTACGCGACATTGCGGCGCGTCGCGATTCGGGCTCGTGACAGGATTCCGGATGCAGTGTTTCCCTTGCCGTCCGTTTCCCGGCAGAGGTTTGTTTCCATGTCAGGCCAGCTGTTCGTCGTCGCCACGCCCATCGGCAACCTGGGCGACCTGAGCCCGCGCGCCCGCGAGACCCTGGCGGCGGTGGACCTGATCGCCGCCGAGGATACCCGCCATTCCCGTCACCTGCTGGCGCATTTCGGCATCCGCCGACCGCTGGTTGCGCTGCACGAGCACAACGAACGGGAACGCAGCGGGCAGCTGATCGAACGCCTGCGGGCAGGCGAGTCGGTGGCCCTGATCTCCGATGCCGGCACCCCGCTGATCAGCGATCCGGGCTACCGGCTGGTGCGTGCTGCGCGCGAGGCCGGGGTGCCGGTGGTGCCGATCCCGGGGCCCAGCGCCCTGATTGCAGCGCTGTCGGTCGCCGGCCTGCCCACCGATCGTTTCGTGTTCGAGGGCTTCCTGCCGGCGAAGGCGCAGGCGCGCCGCAGCCGGCTGCAGGTGCTGGCCGGAGAGCCGCGCACGCTGGTGTTCTACGAATCCAGTCATCGTATCCAGGCCATGCTGGGGGACCTCGCCGCGACCTTCGGCGCGGCCCGCGAGGCGGTGCTGGCTCGGGAGCTGACCAAGCAGTTCGAACAGATCGAGGGCGGGCGGCTGGACCAGCTGTGCGCATGGCTGGATGCCGATGAACATCACCGCCGCGGCGAATTCGTGGTGCTGGTGGCCGGTGCGCCGCCAGAGGAGGCAGAGGCCGGGGATGCGCGCCGCATGCTGGAGATACTGCTGCGGGAACTGCCGGTAAAGCGCGCGGCGGCAGTGGCGGCGGAACTCACCGGTCGGCGCCGCAACGAGCTCTACCGGCTGGCGCTGGCGCTTTCCGGGCAGAACTATTAACCCGGCAACCCAATATGTCGTGTTCAGCCGGGCTGTGCCGATCCACAGCAAGGCGTCGGCGCGCCGCTGTAGCACCCCTACAGCAAGCGACGACAACGCAGACTGTGGACCGGCACAGCCCGGCCTTTCCCTTGATCTTGAACAGGTCAGGGATGCAGAGAAAGCCCCTGCCCGGCGTTGTGGCGCTTGCCAAGGGCTGGGCCATTGCCTGCGAGCCACGCCTTGTTCAGGGGCTTTCTCTGCATCCTGAACACGACATATTGGGTTGCCGGGTTAATAAGGGCCTCAGTCCAGGCAGCGTGCCAGCAGGCCCAGCCGGCAGTCGTCGATCTCGAGTGGCAGCTTCACCCGGTAGCCGCCGCCCGGCGCCACTGCCATGGGTTCGCCGCCTTCATCGAACAATGCCTCGAGCCGGAACTCCCGGTTGCCGGACGGCAGGACGAGTTCCAGCCGGTCGCCTACGGCAAAGCGGTTCTTCACCTCGACCTCCGCCAGTCCCTGCTGCGGGTCGTAGCCGACCAGCTCGCCCACGAAGCGCCGGCTGCGGGATTCCGAGCGGCCGTCCTCGTAGTTCTGGTATGCGTGGGACGGGTGTCGTTCCAGAAAACCGTCCGTATAGCCGCGATTGGACAGTGCCTCCAGCGCCTCGACCAGCCCGGCGTCCAGCGGGCGGCCCGCGCAGGCGTCGTCTATGGCACGGCGGTAGGCCTGGGTGGCCCTGGCGACGTAATAGTGCGACTTGGTGCGACCCTCGATCTTGAGGCTGTCGACGCCCATGCGCACCAGCCGCTCCACGTGCTGGATGGCACGCAGGTCCTTCGAGTTCATGATGTAGGTGCCGTGTTCGTCTTCCTCGATGGGCATGAACTCGCCAGGTCGTTCCCGTTCCTCGAGCAAGAACTCCCCGGCCGGCCGTGCCGATTCGATGTCGGCGGCCTCGCCCGTGTCGTCCGTGTTTCCCGCATGCACCTTGTATTCCCAGCGACAGGCATTGGTGCAGGTGCCCTGGTTGGCATCGCGGTGATTGAAGTAGCCCGACAGCAGGCAGCGCCCGGAATAGGCGATGCAGAGCGCGCCGTGCACGAAGACCTCGAGCTCCATGTCGGGACAGGCCTGGCGGATTTCCTCGATCTCGTCCAGCGATAGTTCCCGTGACAGGATCACCCGGCGGATTCCCACGCCCTGCCAGAAGCGCACCGCGGCATGGTTCATGGTGTTGGCCTGCACCGACAGGTGAACGGGCAGATCCGGCCAGCGTTCCCGCACCATCAGGATCAGGCCGGGATCGGCCATGATCAGGGCATCCGGCTGCAGCGCCACCACCGGCGCCAGATCGTCGAGAAAGGTGCGCAGCTTGGCGTTGTGGGGCAGGACATTGGTGGCGAGGAAGAAGCGCCGGCCGGCGGCATGCGTCTGCTCGATGCCGGCGGCGAGATTCTCCAGCCGATGGAAGTCGTTGTTGCGCACCCGCAGGCTGTAGCGTGGAATGCCGGCGTAGACGGCATCGGCGCCATAGGCCAGCGCGTAGCTCAGGTTGCGCAGGTTACCGGCGGGGGCGAGCAGTTCGGGGGCTTTCATGGCGGGGAGTATACAGGGCGTGAGGCGTGAGGCGTGAGGAGTGAGGAGTGAGGAGTGAGGAGTGAGGAGTGAGGAGTGAGGAGTGAGGAGTGAGGAGTGAGGAGTGAGGAGTGAGGAGTGAGGAGTGAGGAGTGAGGGGCGGGGGGAAAGGATTCCCTGATGTTCAGGTGGTCATGCGCTTTGCTCGTGGAGCCGTGCCAGGGCCCAGGCGACGTGTTCGCGTACCAGTGCGGAGGGATGGTCCCGGCGCGCCTCGAGGGCGGCGCGTGCCGCCGCTGTCGCCGGGCCGTTGCCCAGTGCTACGGCGATGTTGCGCAGCCAGCGCTCGTGGCCGATGCGGCGGATGGCCGACCCTTCGGTGCGGGCGAGGAAGGTCGCCTCGTCCCAGCCGAACAGTTCGGCCAGTGGCGGCGCATCCAGCCCGTGGCGGGGCGCGAAGTCGGGCAGGGGCGTGGTGCGCGCAAAGCGGTTCCAGGGGCAGACCAGCTGGCAGTCGTCGCAGCCGTAGATGCGGTTGCCGATCAGCGGTCGCAGCGGTTCGGGGATGCTGCCCTTGAGCTCGATGGTGAGATAGGAGATGCACAGCCGGGCGTCGAGGCGCCAGGGGGCGACGATGGCGCCCGTCGGGCAGGCATCGATGCAGCGGCGGCAGTCGCCGCAATGGTTCGCTGCCGGTGCGTCGACCGGCAGCGGCAGGCTGGTGTAGAGCTCGCCCAGAAAGAACCAGGAGCCCGACTGGCGATCGATGAGATTGGTGTGTTTGCCGATCCAGCCCAGGCCGGCCTGCTCGGCCAGTGCCTTTTCCAGTACCGGTGCGCTGTCGGTGAAGGCACGGTAGCCGAAGGGGCCGACAGCCTCGGTGATGCGGTCGGCCAGCTTCTGCAGGCGGCGGCGCAGCACCTTGTGGTAATCGCGACCGAGGGCATAGCGCGAGACATAGCCGCGTGTGGGGTCGTTCAGCACCCTTTCGGGGTCCGCGGCCTCGGGCCAGTAGTTCATGCGCGCCGAGATCACGCGCAGGGTGCCGGGTTCGAGTTCCGCCGGCCGGCTGCGCCGGGTGCCGTGCCGCGCCATGTAGTCCATCTCCCCGTGCAGGCCGGCCGCCAGCCAGTCGAGCAGGTACGCCTCGTGGCGTCCCAGGTCGATACCGCTGATGGCGATGGCATCGAAGCCGAGGTCACGGCCCCAGCGGCGGATGTCCGTGGCCAGTTGCGCGGGGTCGAAGTCGGTGACGGGGGGGCTGGCGTTCACTGGCACGTGTGAGGGCTTCGCGGTAAGGTGCGGCTGCTCAGCAGTCTATCATCCATTCGTCCCCTTCGAGCCGCTGTCATGAATACGGAGTTCGCGTCCCTCTTGCACCGTTCCGGTTGCCTGCCCTTGTATCGCGCGGAACAGGTTCGGGAGATGGACCGACGCGCCATCGAGGAGCGGGGCATTCCGGGCTGCGAACTCATGTCCCGCGCCGGCGCGGCCCTGTTCGCCGTGCTGCGCGAGTGCTGGCCGGAGGCACGGCGGGTCGGCGTGCTCTGCGGCGCCGGCAACAACGGCGGCGATGGCTGGGTGGTGGCGCGGCTGGCACAGGCCGCCGGGCTCGAGGTGACGGTGGTCAGCCTGCTCGAACCGGAACGACTGCAGGGGGAAGCCGCGCGGGCGGCCCGCGATGCCGTCGGGGCCGGGGTGCGCTGGCAGCCCTTCACGGGTGGCCTTCCGGAGGCCGATGTCCGCGTCGATGCCCTGCTGGGTACCGGACTTGCGCGACCGGTCGCGGGCCCCTGGGCCGAGGCCATCGGGCTGCTCAATGTCAGTGGCCGGCCGGTGATTGCGGTCGACGTGCCGAGCGGGGTCGATGCCGACACCGGCGCCATCCGCGGGGCCGCGGTGCGCGCGGAGGTCACGGTTTCCTTCATTGGCCGCAAGTTCGGCCTCTACACCGGTGCAGGTTCCGAATGTGGCGGCGAGCGGCGCTTCGACGATCTCGGGGTGCCCTCCGAGGTGTCCGCCGGCCTGGTGCCCCACGGCTGGCTGGCGGTGCCCGGGCTGGTTACCCGCTGGTTGCCGCGTCGCCATCGCAATGCCCACAAGGGCGATTTCGGCCATGTGCTGGTGGTCGGTGGCCAGCCGGGGATGGCGGGCGCCGCGCGGCTGGCATCAGCCGCGGCGCTGCGCACCGGCGCGGGCCTGGTCAGTCTGGCCACCCACCCGGTGCATGCGGCGATCGCGGCGGCGGAACGGCCGGAACTGATGGCCCGCGGCGTCGCCGACGCCGAGGCCCTGGCGCCGCTGCTGGCCCGCGCCGGCGTGATTGCACTGGGACCCGGCCTGGGACAGGGCGACTGGGGGCGGCCCCTGTTCGAGGCCGGCCTCGACAGCGGTCTGCCGCTGGTGGTGGATGCCGACGGCCTCAATCTGCTGGCCGGCGCGCCGCGGCGCTGTGATCGCTGGGTCCTGACCCCCCATCCGGGCGAGGCCGCGCGCCTGCTCGACCGGCCCGTGGCCGAGGTGCAGGCCGATCGCCATGCGGCGGTTCGCGATCTGGCAGTCCGCTACGGCGGTGTGGCCGTGCTCAAGGGTGCCGGCACGCTGGTGAGCGATGGCGAGACCGTGGCCGTGGTCGGTCGTGGCAATCCGGGCATGGGCAGCGGCGGCATGGGGGACCTGCTCACCGGCGTGATTGCCGCGCTGCGGGCGCAGGGGCTGACGGCGACGGAGGCGGCGCTGCTCGGGGCCTGGGTGCACGCCGAGGCGGGCGACCGCGCTGCGGCGGAGGGTGGCGAGCGCGGGCTGCTGGCCTCGGACCTGCTGCCCTGGCTGCGCCGGCTGGTGAATCCATGAGCGAGCGCTGCCTGGAGATCGCCGACGACGCGGCCATGCGCGCGCTCGGCGCGGCGCTGGCCCGGGCTCTGCCCCCCGGCGGCCTGGTGATCCATCTGCAGGGGGATCTCGGCGCCGGCAAGACCACGCTGGCGCGCGGCCTGTTGCGGGCGCTGGGTGTCAGCGGCCATGTGCGCAGCCCGACCTACACCCTGGTGGAGCCCTATGAAGTTCCCGGCCGGACGCTCGCTCACCTCGACCTGTACCGGCTGGCGGATCCCGAGGAACTGGAGTGGCTGGGGCTGCGTGATCTGCTGGCCGATGACGCGGTGCTGCTCGTCGAGTGGCCGGAGCGCGGCGAGGGCTTTCTGCCTCCGGCCGATCTGCTGGTCGCCATCGAGCACAACGACGACGGTCGTCGGCTGCGTTTGCGGGCCGGTTCTCCGGCTGGCGAACGCCTGCTGGCGCGTCTCGAGGTCTGACGTTCGGTCAATAGGCTGCGACTTTCTCTTGCCTGAACTTGAAAGGAATCCTGTGTAGTAGCCGGATTGCTCAGGAAAAACTTGAAATCTGTCCGGGGCGCGGTCTAGACTTGGGGCAGTCCTGCCGGGGGAAGGCCAGCGAGGGGAACGATGGGGATCTGGCGACAGATTGCGGGCGTGCTGCTGCTGGGCTGGGCGCTGATCGTCGGTGCCACGGAGGTTCGCGAGGTACGGGTGGGCGGTGACGCCGACGCCACCCGGGTGGTGCTGGAACTCGACGCCCCGGCGGAACATCGCATCTTCACCCTGTCCGCGCCGGACCGGGTGGTGGTGGATCTCCCCGCCGCCCGTTTCTCCGCTTCGCTCGATGAGTTGAATCTGGATCAGGGCCTGGTACGGGCCCTGCGCAAGGGCGTGCGCAACGGCCGCGACCTGCGCATCGTGCTCGATCTGCGGGCGCCGGCCAAGCCGCGCAGCTTTCTGCTCCCGGCCGCGGACGGCAAGGGTCCCCGTCTGGTCATCGATCTCGGTGAGAAGAAGACCGAAACCGCGGCGGTGCCGCGGGTGGTCAAGGACGCGGCCGAGGTCACTGCCCGGCCCCGCGATCTGATTATCGCCATCGATGCCGGCCACGGCGGCAAGGATCCCGGCGCGCGCGGTCGCCACGGGACCCGGGAAAAGGACGTGGTGCTGGCCATCGCCCGCAAGCTCGCCCGCCTGATCGAGCGCGAGCCCGGCATGAAGCCGGTGCTGATCCGCGATGGTGACTACTTCCTGCGTCTGCGTGAGCGTATCCGCCGCGCCCACGATCATCGTGCCGACCTGTTCATCTCCATCCATGCGGATGCCTTCAACGATACCCGCGTGCATGGCTCCTCGGTTTATGTACTGTCGCGTCGCGGTGCCAGTTCGGAAATGGCGCGGCTGCTGGCGCGTCACGAGAATACGGCCGACCTGGTCGGTGGCGTCAGTCTCGACGACAAGGATGACCTGCTGAAGACGGTACTGCTCGATCTGTCGCAATCGGCCAGTATCGAGGCCAGCACCGAAGTCGCCGACAAGGTGCTGCGCGAACTCAGGCGGGTGGGCAAGGTACACAAGCGCTCGGTGCAGAAGGCCGGCTTCGTGGTCCTCAAGTCACCGGACATTCCGTCCATCCTGGTGGAAACCGCCTTCATATCCAACCCGCGCGAGGAGCGCAAGCTGCGCGACCCCAGGCATCAGGAGCGTATGGCGCGCGCGATACTCGCCGGTGTTCGCGGCTATTTCGAGCAGAACCCGCCGCCCGGCACCCTGATCGCCGCGCGGGTGCGGGAACAGCGCCACGTCATTCGACCCGGTGATACCCTGTCGGGGATCGCGCGCCGCTACGACGTGTCCCTGCGCGAGCTGAAGGTCGCCAACGGGCTGGACTCCGACCGCCTGCGGGTCGGCGACGTGTTGCGCATTCCGCGCGGCAGCTGAGTTCCGCGGATATTCCGTTTCCGGCCGCGGGTCGGTGGTCGCCGGGCGGCGTGATAGAATCCGCCCATGCCCATTCGCCTGCTGCCGCCGCAGCTCGTCAACCAGATCGCCGCCGGCGAGGTGGTCGAGCGACCCGCCTCGGTCCTCAAGGAACTGCTGGAAAACAGCCTGGATGCCGGCGCGCGCAGCCTTGCGATCGACATCGAGCAGGGCGGACGGCGGCTGATCCGGGTGCGCGACGACGGCCTGGGCATCCCGCGCGAGGAGCTGACCCTGGCGCTGTCGCGGCATGCCACCAGCAAGATCGCCGATCTCGACGACCTGGAGCGGGTCGTCAGTCTGGGCTTTCGCGGCGAGGCCCTGCCCAGCATTGCCTCCGTGAGCCGGCTGCTGCTGGCCTCGCGCACGCCCGACGCCGACAGTGGCTGGCAGGTGCGCGGTGATGGCAGCGACCGCTTCGAGGCGCCGGAACCCGTGGCCCATCCCGTGGGCACCACGGTCGAGGTCCGCGACCTTTTCTTCAATACCCCCGCCCGACGCAAGTTCCTGCGCACCGATGCCACCGAGTTTCGCCATGTCGAGGACGTGGTGCGGCGTATCGCACTCAGCCGTCCCGGTGTCGCCATCGAGTTGAACCACAATCGCCGTACCCTGTGGCGGCTGCGGGCGGCCGGCGACCGGCTGGCGCAGGAACAGCGGCTGGCGAAGCTCTGCGGCGAGCCCTTCGTGGCCGAGTGCCGGTATCTGGAGCGCGAGAGCGGCGGGTTTCGCCTGCACGGCTGGATCGGACTGCCGACCTTCTCCCGCAGCCAGGCCGACCTGCAGTACTTCTTCGTCAACGGCCGCGCCATTCGCGACAAGGTGATCGCCCATGCGGTGCGTCAGGCCTACCAGGACGTGCTCTATCACGGCCGCCATCCGGCCTTTGTACTGTTCCTGGATATGGATCCGGCCGAGGTGGACGTGAACGTGCATCCGACCAAGCACGAGGTGCGCTTCCGCGACAGCCGCACCGTGCACGGCTTCATCAGTCACACCCTGGGCGAGGTTATCGCCGCCGAGCGGCCGGCTATGGTCAACCGCGCCCCGGTGCCGGCCGGCCTGTCGTCCGGGCAGGGCGGGGCGGCCGGCGTCGTGCCGGCTGTACCCGCACCGGCGCCGCGGCAGCAGCCCATGCCGCTGGCGGTGCGGGAACAGGTGGCGGCCTACGCGGCCCTGCACCCGCCGGTACCGGAGCCGGCGGCCGAGGTCGCCCCGGCCGGGGCGGAGGCGGCGGAGACGGTACCGCCCCTCGGCTATGCCATTGCCCAGTTGCACGGTGTCTACATACTGGCCCAGAACGCCGAGGGCCTGGTGATGGTGGACATGCACGCGGCGCACGAGCGCATCACCTACGAGCGGCTCAAGCAGGGCCTGGAGGGCGATGGCATCCGTGCCCAGCCTCTGCTGGTGCCGCTGACGCTGGCGGTGAGTGAACGCGAGGCCGATCTCGCCGAGGCGCATCCCGAGGTGTTTTCGGAGTTGGGCTTCGAGGTCGACCGCAGCGGTCCGGAGCAGGTCCGGGTGCGCCAGGTGCCGGCGCTGCTGGTCGAGGCGGACGTGGCGCAACTGGTGCGCGACGTGCTCGCCGATCTGGCCGAGCACGGGATGAGCGGGCGCCTGCGCGAGGCCGCAAACGCGGTGCTCTCCACCATGGCCTGTCACGGCTCGGTGCGCGCCAACCGCGAACTGACGCTGCCGGAGATGAACGCGCTGTTGCGCGAGATGGAAGGCACCGAACGCAGCGGTCAGTGCAATCATGGCCGGCCCACCTGGGTCGCCTGGTCACTGGCGGAACTGGACCAGTGGTTCCTGCGCGGCCGGTGAGCGCTCCGGCACCAACCCCGGTGGCCTGCATCATGGGCCCCACCGCCTCGGGCAAGACCGAGCTGGCGGTGGCGCTGGTAGAGCGCCTGCCGTTCGAGATCATCAGCGTCGACTCGGCGATGGTCTACCGCCACATGGACATAGGGACGGCCAAGCCCGATGCCGCCGTCCTCGCCCGCGCGCCGCACCGGCTGATCGACATCCTGGATCCCGCTGAAACCTACTCCGCCGCCCGTTTCCGGGCGGACTGCCTGGCGGAAATGGAACGGATCCGGGCCCGGGGGCGTCTACCGCTGCTGGTGGGCGGCACCGGGCTCTATTTCCGGGCGCTGGCCGAGGGTCTGGCCGATCTGCCCGGGGCCGATCCCGAGCTGCGGGCGGAACTGGCCGAACGGCTGGCGCAGGACGGTTCCGCCGGACTGCACGCCGAGCTGGCGCGGGTCGATCCCGAGTCCGCGGCGCGCATCCATCCCAACGATCCGCAGCGGCTGCAGCGGGCGCTGGAGGTGTACCGGCTCACCGGCGAGCCGCTGAGTGCCTGGCATGCCCGGCAGGCGGAGGTGGCCGTGCCGCTGCGGCGGCTGGTGCTGGCGCCGCCGCGCGAGGTGCTGGGCGCGCGCATCGAGCAGCGCTTCGATGCCATGCTGGCGGCCGGATTCGTCGACGAGGTGGGGGCGTTGCGGGCGCGCGGTGACCTTCATCCGGAACTGCCGTCGATGCGCGCGGTCGGATACCGGCAGGCGTGGCAGTTTCTCGACGGCGAGCTGGACGAGGCCGCGTTCCGGGAGCGGGCCATCGCGGCGACCCGGCAGTATGCCAAGCGGCAGCTCACCTGGTTTCGTCGCGAGCCCGCGGCGCACTGGGTCGACCCGCTGAACGAGGATCCGCTGGCCGCGGCAAGGGCCTTTTTCGAGGTCGCCGCCCCGGCTGTACAGTGACAGGTGCAGCGACTATGCTACACTTGCTCGAAATTTGAAAAGGCGATCGTTACCTTTTGTTCGCACAGGTAATTCCTAACAGCGGATGACGTCGGGATAATCTTTGGCGGGCATAATTACAAGAAGGAGAGGCGACATGGCGCGTGGGC
Source organism: Thiohalobacter sp. (assembly GCF_027000115.1). NCBI lineage: Bacteria > Pseudomonadati > Pseudomonadota > Gammaproteobacteria > Thiohalobacterales > Thiohalobacteraceae > Thiohalobacter > Thiohalobacter sp. The sequence goes on from NZ_JALTON010000059.1 coordinate 14,459, forward strand.
AATCCTTGCAGGAACCCTTTCTCAATACGCTGCGCAAGGAGCGTGTTCCGGTTTCGATCTACCTGGTCAACGGCATCAAGTTGCAGGGCCAGATCGAATCCTTCGATCAGTTCGTGGTCCTGCTCAAGAACAGCGTCAGCCAGATGGTATACAAGCACGCGATTTCCACCGTGGTGCCGGCGCGCAACGTGCGCCTGTCGCACGGTCACGACAATGGTGACGGACCTGAACCCGGCAACCGCTGACGGTCTCCGGCAACGGTGGGAGGCGCTGCTTGTTTGAGCGTCCCCGCAGCGGTGAGCGGGCGTTGCTCGTTCACGTCAACCTTCCGCACGGGCAGGATCAGGAAGACCTCCAGGAGTTCGCCGAGCTGGCCGCATCGGCCGGAGCGCGCGTGCTCGGCTCGGTGGTTGCCACCCGGCGGGCACCCGACCCCCGCTACTTTGTGGGTGCCGGCAAGGCGGAGGAGATCCGCGCGCAGGCCGAGGCCCTTGGCGCCGAGCTGGTGCTGTTCAATCATGAACTGTCTCCGAGCCAGGAACGCAACCTGGAGCGGCTGTTCCGCTGCCGGGTGCTGGATCGTACCGGTCTGATCCTCGACATCTTCGCCCAGCGTGCCCGTTCCCACGAAGGCAAGCTGCAGGTGGAGCTGGCCCAGCTCAGGCACCTGTCCACCCGGCTGGTGCGCGGCTGGACCCACCTCGAGCGCCAGAAGGGCGGTATCGGCCTGCGCGGTCCCGGCGAGACCCAGCTCGAAACCGACCGCCGGCTGCTGGGCCAGCGCATCCGCCAGCTCAACCTGCGGCTGGACAAGGTGCAGCGCCAGCGGGCGCAGGGACGGCGCGCGCGGACCCGCGCCGAGTTGCCGACCGTGTCCCTGGTCGGCTATACCAATGCCGGCAAGTCGACCCTGTTCAATCGTCTCACCGAGGCCGAGGTCTACGCCGCCGATCAGCTTTTTGCGACCCTGGATCCCACCCTGCGCCGGCTGGAATTGCCGGGCGCCGGCCCCCTGGTGCTGGCCGATACCGTAGGGTTTATCCGTCACCTGCCGCACGATCTTGTGGCCGCCTTCCGCTCCACGCTGGAGGAGACGCGCAGCGCGGACCTGCTCCTGCACCTGGTCGATGCCAGCGATTCGGCGCACCGGGAACGGATCGGGCAGGTCAACCAGGTGCTGGCCGATATCGACGCCGGCGAAGTGCCGCAACTGGTCGTCTACAACAAGATCGACCGGCTGGGCGCGGAGCCGCGCCTGGAACGCGACGAGCAGGGTCGGCCCTGGCGGGTCTGGCTGTCGGCACGCAGCGGCGATGGCCTTGATCTGCTGGCGTCGGCGATTGCCGAGCGACTGGGTGGGCAGTTCATCGACGGCTGGGTAACCCTGGCGCCCGCGCAGGGCCGCCTGCGCGCGCAGCTCTATGCCAGCGGCTTCGTCATGGAGGAGCGTGCCGCCGAGGACGGCGGCAGCCACCTGCACCTACGCTTCCCGGCGGCCGAGTATGCGCGTCTGCAGGGCACGACCGATGGCGTACTGGCCGATCTGGCGCCCGACCCCGGGGCCGGCATGGTTGCGGCGGCTGCGCCGGCCCAATAGAATCAGCCCTTTGTTTTCCATGGCCAGCAGGACTGGCCGCCTCTCAAATTCTCACAGCAAACGGCCGCGGCGGGTTTCGAACCTGGCCGGCGCGTTGCGACGGAGCACAACCGGATGGCCTGGAACGAACCGGGTGGCAACAACCGCGATCCCTGGGGTGGACGCGGGGACGATCAGGGCCCACCTGACCTCGACGAGGTCGTGCGCAAGATGCAGGAAAAGCTCGGCGGCCTGTTCGGCGGGCGCGGCGGTCGTCGCGGTGGCGGGGGCACGGGCGCCATCGGCTTCGGGTTCCTGGCCATCGTGATCGCCGCTCTGTGGCTGGGTTCCGGATTCTACATCGTCGATTCCGCGGAACGCGGCGTTGTGCTGCGCTTTGGCAAGTATCAGGAAACCGTGGGACCGGGTTGGCACTGGCACATCCCCTATCCCATCGAACGGGTGGAAACGGTCAATGTCAATCAGGTGCGTCCGGCCCAGCATCGTGCCCAGATGCTGACCAAGGACGAGAATCTGGTTCAGATCGCACTGTCGGTGCAGTATCAGGTGCGGGATCCCGAGGACTACCTGTTCAGGGTGCGGGATCCCGACTACACCCTCAAGGAAGCCACCGAGAGCGCATTGCGCGAGGTGGTCGGCTCCAAGACCCTGGATGACATCCTGTCCAAGACCGGCGGTCGCGAGGTGCTGGTCAACGAGACCGAGAAGAACATCCAGGAACTGCTCGACCTTTACCAGACCGGCCTCAACGTGGTGAAGGTCAACCTGGAGGGCGCGCAGCCGCCGCAGGAAGTCCAGGCGGCCTTCGACGATGCCATCAAGGCGCGCGAGGACGAGGACCGGTTCAAGAAACAGGCCGAGGCCTACGAGCGTGACATCATCCCCAAGGCCGAGGGTGACGCCCAGCGTTTCATCGAGGAGGCCGAGGCCTACAAGCAGCAGATCGTCGAGCGGGCGCGTGGTGAAACCAGCCGCTTCCTGCAGACCCTGGCCGAATACCGCAAGGCGCCGGAGGTCACCCGCAAACGCATGTATCTGGAAACCATGGAGCAGCTGCTCAGCGATGTGAGCAAGGTGGTGGTGAAGGTGGACAACGGCAACAGTCTCATGTACCTGCCACTGGACAAGTACCTGGATCGTGGCAACGCTGCACCTCGGGTCAGGCCCAATGAATATGTCACCCAGCCGCAGTCGGGCGCGGCTCTGCCGTCGCGTCCGATCCGCACCGATTCGTTGCGTCTGAGGGAGGGTCGCTGATGGGCAATCTGCGCATTCCCGCCCTGGCCGGATTGCTGCTGGTCATCGTGGTCGGCTGGATGTCGGTGTTCACCGTGGACGAACGCGAGCGCGCCATCCTGTTCCATCTCGGCCAGATCGTGCGTTCCGACTTCGAGCCCGGCCTGCATTTCATGATTCCGGTCTACCACAATGTCCGCAAGTTCGATCGCCGTATTCTGACCCTGGACGCCAAGCCGGAACAGATACTGACCGGCGAAAAGAAGAACGTGCTGGTGGACTACTTTGCCAAGTGGCGGATCACCGATGTCGAGGCCTTCTATCGTTCCTTCGGTGGCCGCGAGATCGACGCGGCCTCGCGCATGGCGCAGATCATCAAGGATGGATTGCAGTCCGAGCTGGGTGACCGGACCATCCGCGCCGTGGTATCGGGCGAACGCAAGGAGATCATGGAAGGTGTCGCTCAGCGGGCCAACGACAAGATGCGCGACTTCGGCATCCAGATCGTGGACTTCCGCATCAAGCAGATCGAGTTGCCCAGCAATGTGGCGGGCGCCGTGTTCGAGCGCATGCGCGCGGAGCGCGAGCGCATCGCCAAGGAACATCGGGCGCTGGGCGAGAAGGCCGCGCGCATCATCCGCGCACGCGCCGATCGCGCCCGTACCGAGATCCTGGCCGAGGCCAGACGTAAATCGGACGAGATTCGGGGTGCCGGCGAGGCGCAGGCGACGGAGATCTATGCCAAGGCCTATGATCGCGACCGGGAGTTCTACGATTTCTACCGCAGTCTCCAGGCCTACCGCACCGCCTTCCGCAGCTCGGACGACCTGCTGGTGCTGGAACCGGACAGCGAGTTCTTCCGCTATTTCGGTAGCCACAAATCTCGGTAGCCGGATACGGGGATGCCGATCGATCACCGGGCGTGAGCCCGGTTTTTTCTGGAAGCCCTGATGTGGAACGATCTGTTTGTTGCCCTGGCACTGGTGCTCGTGATCGAAGGCATGCTGCCGTTTCTCAGTCCGCAGCGCATGCGCGAGGCCATGCTCAGCATTGCGCGCATGGATGACAGGATCCTGCGCATCACGGGGCTGTTGAGCATGCTGGCGGGCGTGGGTCTGCTGTATCTGGTGCACTGAAGGAAGGCAAGGTCATAGAGATGTCTGCGATCGATCACTGGTTGTTGCCGGAGGGCATCGGGGAAATGCTTCCCGATCAGGCCTGGCGGGCCGAGGCCCTGCGTCGCCGGCTACTGGACGTCTACCGCAGCTGGGGCTATGAACTCATCATCCCGCCCATGATCGAGTTCCTGGAGTCGCTGCTTACCGGCACAGGCAACGACCTGGACCTGCGCACTTTCAAGCTGACCGATCAGCTCAGCGGCCGGACCATGGGCGTGCGCGCCGACATGACGCCCCAGGCCGCGCGCATCGACGCCCATGCGCTCAAGCGCGAGGGTCCGGTGCGGCTCTGCTATCTGGGCACCGTGCTGCATACTCGCGCCGAGGGCCACGGGGCCTCGCGCAGCCCCCTCCAGGTGGGCGCCGAGCTGTTCGGCCATGCCGGACGGGAGAGCGATCTCGAGGTCATCGGCCTGATGCTGGAGACGCTGGCGGTAGCCGGTGTGCCCGAGGTTCATCTGGATCTGGGTCATGTCGGCATTTTTCGCGGACTGGCGGCCGAGGCCGGGCTCACACCCGAGGTGGAGCAGGAGCTGTTCGATGTGCTGCAGCGCAAGGCGCTGCCCGAGCTGGAAACCCTGCTGGCGGGTCTTGGCCTGGCCGAAGAGGCGCGGCAGCGTCTTGCGGCACTGGCCGGGCTTCACGGCGACGCGAGCGTGCTGGCGCAAGCCGAGGAATCGCTCGCCGGGGCCGGCGAAGGGGTCAGGCAGGCACTCGCAGAACTGCGCGCCATCGGCACAGCCGTGGCCAGGCGCTGGCCGAAGGTGCCGCTGAACTATGATCTCGCGGAACTGCGCGGCTATGCCTATCAGACCGGTGTGGTGTTTGCGGCCTTTGCACCGGGAAGTGGCCAGGAGATTGCGCGCGGTGGACGCTACGACAAGATCGGCGAAGTATTCGGCCGTGCCCGCCCCGCAACCGGATTCAGTACCGACCTGAAGAGACTGTTGGCACTGGGCAGTGCCTTCCGCGAGCCGCCGGCCGGAGCGATTGCGGCACCGACGGCCGGCGACGAGGCGCTTGAACGGGAGATTCACGCCCTGCGCGCGGCGGGAGAGCGGGTGATCCGTATGTTGCCGGAACAGGGAGTGGATGCGGCGGCGCTGGGTTGCGACAGAGAGCTGATCGAAACGGGGGGAGGCTGGCAGGTGAAAGCCCTGGGAGGCTGAATCCTGTTTTGTCTGCCAGGAAGACTGCAGTGGGAGAGAGGGGAACGATGGGCAAGAACGTGGTGGTGATCGGCACCCAGTGGGGTGACGAGGGCAAGGGCAAGATCGTCGATCTGCTCACCGAACGGGCCGCGGCGGTGGTTCGCTTCCAGGGCGGACACAATGCCGGACATACGCTGGTGATAGACGGCGAAAAGACGGTGCTGCATCTCATCCCCTCGGGCGTGCTGCGCGAGAACGTCGAGTGCCTGATCGGCAACGGCGTGGTGCTTTCACCGACTGCCCTCATCGAGGAAATCGAGATGCTGGAAGCGCGGGGCGTACCGGCCCGTGAGCGGTTGCGCGTCTCCGAGGCCTGCACCCTCATCCTTCCCTACCATGTCGCGCTCGATCATGCCCGCGAGAAGGCCCGCGGCAAAAAGGCCATCGGGACCACCGGGCGGGGCATCGGGCCGGCCTACGAGGACAAGATTTCCCGCCGCGGATTGAAACTCGGCGAGATCTTCCAGCGTGAGCGACTGGCGGCCCGGCTGGGTGAGGTGATGGACTATCATAACTTCGTGCTGCAGAACTATTTCAAGTGCGACCCGGTGGACTTCCAGCAGGTGCTCGACGAAACCCTGGCCATGGCCGATACCCTCGAACCGCTAATCGGCGATGTGCCCGAGATCCTCGATCGACATCGCCGTGCCGGCAACGACATCATGTTCGAGGGTGCGCAGGGTGCGCTGCTGGACATCGATCACGGTACCTATCCCTTCGTGACCTCCTCCAATACCACCGCGGGCGGTGCCTGCACCGGCAGCGGTGTCGGGCCCTGCAGCATCGACTACGTGCTGGGCATCACCAAGGCCTACACAACCCGTGTCGGTGCCGGCCCCTTCCCCACCGAACTCTACGACGGCAATGAGCTCCAGGACGCGGTAGGGGCGCACCTGGCCAGGGTCGGGCACGAGTTCGGCTCCACCACCGGTCGTCCGCGCCGCTGTGGCTGGTTCGATGCCGTGGCGCTGCGTCGCGCCAACCAGATCAACAGCGTGACCGGCCTGTGCATCACCAAGCTCGACGTGCTGGACGGGCTGGACACCATCCGCCTGTGCGTGGGCTACCGCAGCCAGGGTCGGGAACTGCAGACACTGCCGGTCGGTGCCGAGGCGCTGGCCAGCTGCGAACCCATCTACGAGGATCTGCCCGGGTGGAAGGATTCCACCGTGGGAGTGCGCGAGTATGACCGGCTTCCGGCCAATGCGCGCGCCTACCTGAAACGCATCGAGGAGGTGACCGATGTGCCGGTGGACATCATTTCCACCGGGCCTGACCGCAACGACAACATCATCCTGCGCCATCCGTTCGGCGACTGAGGCGGGAAAGAAAAAGGGCCGATGTCTTTCGACATCGGCCCTTCGGGAACTGGTGCCGAGGAGAGGACTTGAACCTCCACGGGGTTACCCCCACTAGCACCTGAAGCTAGCGCGTCTACCAATTCCGCCACCTCGGCATGCCAGGCCGGTCGCCCGCCCTGGAAGCCGCGCACTTTACCCGGCGCTCACGGGCTTGTCAATCCGCCCGCGAATGCCGAACGGAACGCCGAATACAAGGGAAAAGACCCGACATGACACGCAAGAAAAAGGGCAGCGGATCCGCCGGCAAGCGTCGCCGCGATCCCCATGCCGCCCGCGAGGCCGCCAGGTACGAACGGCCCATTCCCAGCCGCGAGTTGATCCTCGAGGTGCTCAAGGAGCAAGGCGAGCCCCTGCACGCCGACGCGCTGGCCCGCCTCCTGGGACTGAAGCATCCGGACGAACTCGAGGCCCTGCAGCGTCGCCTGCGGGCCATGACACGCGATGGCCAGATCGTGCGCAACCGGCGCGAGGGCTATGCACCGATCGACAAGCTGGACCTGGTCCGTGGCCGGGTGATCGCCCATCCCGATGGTTTCGGCTTTCTGGTTCCCGACGAGGGCGGTGACGACCTGTTCCTGTCGCCGCGCGAGATGCGCAGCCTGTTCCACGGCGATCGCATCGTGGCCCGCATCATTGGCAGGGACTATCGCGGGCGCAAGGAAGGCGCCGTCGTCGAGATCCTGGAGCGCAACACCCAGCGGGTAGTCGGGCGTTTCCATGCCGAAAACGGGGTGCAGTTCGTGCAGCCCGACCACAAGCGCATCCCCCATGACATCCAGATTCCGCCGGGTGCCGAGGGCGATGCACGCGACGGCCAGATCGTCACCGTGGAGATCGTCGAGCAGCCCGGTTACCGCAATCCGCCCATCGGCCGCGTGGTCGAGGTACTGGGTGATCACATGGCCCCGGGCATGGAGATCGATGTCGCCATCCGTGCCCACGACCTGCCGCTGGAATGGCCGGAGGCAGTCGAGCAGGAAGTCGCCGGCCTTGGCGAGAAGGTGCCGCCCGCGGCCAAGCGCGGACGCGTCGATCTTCGCGAGACCCCGCTGGTGACCATCGACGGGGTGGATTCTCGCGATTTCGACGATGCCGTCTACTGCGAGGCCAAGCCCAAGGGATGGCGGCTGCTGGTCGCCATCGCCGATGTCTCGCACTACGTGCAGCCGGGCACTGCACTGGACCGGGAGGCCGAGTCGCGCGGCAATTCGGTTTACTTCCCGCAGCGCGTCATCCCCATGCTGCCGGAAATTCTTTCCAATGGCCTGTGTTCGCTCAACCCCCAGGTCGATCGGCTGTGCATGGTGGCCGAGCTCTACATCGATCGCGAAGGCAACATCCGCCGTTCCCGCTTCTTCGAGGGCCTGATGAAGTCCCACGCGCGGCTGACCTATGACGAGGTCGCCGCCATGCTGGTCGACCGGGATCCGGTCACCCGCAAGCGTTATCGCAAGCTGCTGCCGCATCTGGAGGAATTGCATCGGCTCTACAAGGTCCTGCACAAGGCGCGCGAGGCGCGCGGTGCCATCGATTTCGATACCACCGAAACACGCATCGAATTCGGGCCTGATCGCAAGATCGATCGCATCGTGCCGGTGGAGCGCAACGATGCCCATCGGCTGATCGAGGAATGCATGATTGCAGCGAACGTGGCCGCAGCGCGTTTCCTCGCGCGCCACAAGCTGCCAACCCTGTATCGGGTCCACGAGGGTCCCACGGCCGAGAAGCTGACGGCCCTGCGTGAGTTCCTGGGCGAACTCGGGCTCAAGCTTGGTGGTGGGGACCGCCCCGAGGCGCACGATTACGCGAAGCTGCTCAAGGCCATCAAGGGCCGTCCCGACGCCCACCTGATCCAGACCGTCATGCTTCGCTCCCTGTCCCAGGCGGTGTACACGCCCAGCAATCATGGCCATTTCGGTCTGGCATTGCCCCAGTATCTCCACTTCACTTCGCCCATCCGCCGCTATCCCGACCTGCTGGTGCATCGCGGCATCCGTCATGTGCTGCGCAATGCCAACCGCAAGCGCAAGCAGGCCTTCCCCTACAGCGAGGCCGACATGGATGGTATGGGGGCCCACTGTTCCATGACCGAGCGGCGCGCCGACGAGGCGACCCGCGACGCCGTGGACTGGCTGAAGTGCGAATACATGCTGGACAAGGTGGGCGAGGTCTACGACGGCATCATCGCCGGTGTGACCTCGTTCGGGATTTTCGTCGAGCTGCAGGGTATCTTCATCGAGGGCCTGGTGCACGTCACCGCGCTGAAGAACGACTACTATCACTTCGACCCCTCCCATCACCGGCTGGTGGGCGAACGCAGCGGCCGGACCTACCGGCTCGGCGATCCGATCGAGGTGAAGGTGGTGCGGGTGGATCTGGACGAGCGCAAGATCGACCTGGCGCTGCCGGACGAGGCCGGCGAGGAAGCGCCTTCCCGCAGCAGCCGGCGCTCGCGGCGTCGTGGCAAGCGCGGCGGCAAGACACGGAATGAGGCCGCGGCCAGCGGCGGCAGGCAGCAGGACAAGGGTGCCGCCGGCAAGGGCAGCGAACCGAAGCAGGACGACAAGGCGCCCGAGAAGGGCCGCGGCCGGTCCCGCCGGCGGGGCGGTCGGCGTTCCGGTCGCGGACGCAACAGGAGGACGGACTGATGACGCAGACAGGAAGAACCCTGGTTTCCCTCCTGGTCGTGGCGGCCCTCGGGGGCTGCGCGGCCGACGACCCCAACCGCCGCGCCAAGACGGGCGCCGCGGTAGGTGCCGTGGTGGGTGCCATCATCGGCCATCAGATCGACGATGACAGCGGGCGTTTCGTCGGCGCGGCAGTGGGCGCCGTTGCCGGCGGCCTGGTCGGCAACTACATGGACCGGCAGCAGCAGGAGTTTGAACGAGCGCTGGAAGAGGAACGGCGCAGGAACCAGATCGAGATCGAGCGGCTCAAGGACGAGAGCCTCAAGATCGACATCTCCAGCGAGGTGTCCTTCGACTTCGACAGTGCCGCCATCAAGCCTGCCTTTCGTCCCACCCTGGACAAGGTGGCGGAGATCCTGCGGCGCTACGACCGCACCATCGTGCATGTGGTGGGCCACACCGACAGCGTCGGGGACGCGGACTACAACCAGCGGCTCTCCGAGCGCCGGGCCCGGGCCGTGGTCGACTATCTGGTATCGCGGGGCGTGCCGCGCGAGCGCCTGCGGGCGGAAGGCCGCGGCGAACGGGAACCCCGCGCCAGCAACGACACCGAGGCCGGTCGCCAGCTCAATCGCAGGGTCGAGCTGTTCGTCAAGCCCATCGTCGAGGGCCAGGAGCAGCGTGCCTACGAATCGCCGGGTCCAGCGCGCTGGAATCCCTGATTCGGCCGCATCGGTGAGCAGGACGAGCGTACGCGTCGGCGGGCTGCACGCAGTCGCCTCACTGCTGGCCCGCGACAGTACGCGAGTCCGCCGGCTGTGGGTGCGCGCCGGTCGCGAGGATGACCGGTTGGCGGCGCTGCTGGCGATGGCGGAGTCTACCGGAATCCCGGTTGAACGCGTGGCGCGCGAGCGGCTGGATTCGCTGGCCGGCCTGACCTCCCATCAGGGGGTGGTGGCCGAGCTGGCGCCGGCCCCGCCCCGGGGCGAGGCCGAACTTGAGGCTTGTCTCGATGCCCTGGCCAAACCGCCACTGCTGCTGATCCTTGACGGGGTGCAGGACCCCCACAATCTGGGGGCCTGCCTGCGCACCGCCGACGCCGCGGGCGTGGACGCCGTCATCGTCCCGAAGGACCGCTCGGCGGGCCTGACTGCGGTGGTTCGCAAGGTTGCCAGCGGGGCGGCCGAGGTGGTGCCGCTGTTCCAGGTGACCAATCTCGCACGTTGCCTGCGGGCGCTGCGCGACCGCGGCATCTGGCTGTACGGGGCGGCGGGGGAGGCCGAGCAGAGCCTGTACCGGACCGACCTGACCGGGCCGCTGGGCCTGGTTCTGGGCAGCGAGGGCAAGGGCTTGCGGCGCCTGACCCGGGAACACTGCGACGCCCTCGTGCGCATCCCGCTGTTCGGCAGCGTCGCCAGCCTCAATGTCTCGGTGGCGGCCGGGGTGCTGCTGTTCGAGGCGCGCCGGCAGCGTTCCCCCGACATTTGATCTCGGCTCGCTAATTCAGTAGCATACCGCGCTCTTCGTCCCCGGTTCCGCCGGCGGGCGAGTCTCCTTGCCACACCGCGCTGACGGGTGGCTGATGTAAACCGTAGGGAGCACACAATGCGTCATTACGAAATCGTGTTCCTGGTCCATCCGGACCAGAGTGAACAGGTGCCCGCCATGATCGAACGCTACCGTTCGACCATCGAGGGCTCCGGCGGCAGGATCCACCGTCTCGAGGACTGGGGTCGCCGCCAGCTTGCCTATCCCATCCAGAAGGTCCACAAGGCCCACTACGTGCTGATGAACGTGGAGTGCGACCAGGCCGCGCTCGACGAGCTGACCTCCGCCTTCCGTTTCAACGACGCCGTGCTGCGCAATCTGGTGATTGCAAGGGACGAGGCCATCACCGAGCCCTCGCCGCTGGCGAAGCGCGACGAGAGCAAGGACCGGGACGGCGAGAGTGCGAGCGAGTCCACCGAGGACAAGAAGGCAGCCTCCAGCGAGGATGCCGCCTGAGCGCAGCCATCGGCATGCGCAACCGCACCGAGCTGGAAGGCTGGCTGGTTGCGCCCCCGGAGGTCAGGTACACCCCCGCCGGCATCCCCATTGCGCGCTTCCTGCTGGAACACCGCTCCACCCAGACCGAGGCCGCGCACCCGGTGGAAATCCGGGCCAGGATGCGGGTGGTGGCGGCCGGCCGGGCCCTGCAGGACAGGCTGGCCGGCCTCGAAACAGGCAGTCGCCTGAGGGTGCGGGGCTTTCTGGCACAGCCGAGCCGGCGCTCCGGGCCGGTGACCATCGAACTGCACGCCGACTGCATCGAGCGGGTGGCGGAGCAGCAGGACACGGAATCGAATTGAAGAGGTAACAGACCATGGCTCGTTTCTTTCGTCGCAGAAAGTACTGCCGTTTCACCGCCGAGGGCGTCAAGGAGATCGACTACAAGGATCTCGCGACGCTGAAGAACTACATCACCGAGACCGGCAAGATCGTGCCCAGCCGCATCACCGGCACCAGCGCGCGCTACCAGCGCCAGCTGGCCACGGCGATCAAGCGCGCGCGCTACCTGGCCCTGCTGCCCTACTGCGACGCCCACTGAGGCAGTCGGCCGGGGCAACCCGGCGGGTTCGAGTCGAGCATGCGCGCCCTTGCCGCCTTCGTGATGGGCGGATGGCTGTCTGCCGTTCTGGTGGTGGCCGGCATGACGGTGCTGGCGCTGCTGCTGCCGCCGCTGACCTCGCCGCTGGCCTATGCAGGGGGTGGCGGACTGGCGTTGGTGACCCTGAGGCGGGGACCGGGCGCCGGGGCCGGGGTGCTGACCGGTGCTGCCGTATTGCTGGGGCTGGCCAGCCAGTTGCTGGCCGGCTCCATGGTCCCCGGACTGGCCGCGGGGCTGGTGCTCTGGGTGCCGGTGTGGCTGGCCGCGGGCGTGCTGCGGACGACCATTGCCTGGCCGCTGACGCTGCTGGCCGTGGTGGCGATGGGCATTGCGCTGATCGCGCTGATGCACCTGGCGCTGGGTGACCCGGCCGGATGGTGGGCGGCGCGCATGCAGGCGCTGGCCGAGCGTCTGCCGGATCAGGGCCTGGCCCTCGCCGAGGTCGTTCCGGCGCTGAGTCGCTGGATGACGGCAGTCATGGCCGCGGCGCTGGCGGTGGGCGTGGTCGCCAGCCTGCTGCTCGGCCGCTGGTGGCAGTCGCTGCTGTACAACCCCGGCGGCTTCGGGCGCGAGTTCCGTGCCCTGCAGATGGGGCGGGGCTACGGCCTGGTGGTGCTGTTGCTGGTCCTGGCGGGCGCCCTGCTGGGCGGCGCGCCGGGGCGGCTGAGCGCCGATCTGGCGCTGGTGGCCGCGGTGCCGCTGCTGTTTCAGGGCATCGCTGTGGTCCACGGGCTGGTGGTCGCGCGCGGCATGCACCGGGGCTGGCTGGTCGCGCTGTATGTGCTGTTGCTGGTGGCCGAGCCGCATGCGGCGATGCTGGCCACCCTGCTCGGATGGCTGGACACCGGCCTGCGGTTTCGCGGGCGCATGCCGGATGCCGGCGCATCCTGAATTCGAGAAACACTGAGATCGAGGTAACCATCATGGAAGTCATTCTGCTGGAGAAGGTCGCGAATCTGGGCAACCTGGGCGACAAGGTCAAGGTCCGGCCCGGTTACGGCCGCAATTTTCTGATCCCCCAGGGCAAGGCCACGCCGGCCACGCCCGAGAACGTGGCCAGGTTCGAGGCCCGTCGCGCCGAGCTGGAGAAGGCCGCCGCCGAAGCGCTGGCCGCCGCGGAGGCCCGCCGCGACGCGCTGGAAGGCTTTGCCGTGGAGATCGCCGCCAAGGCCGGTGACGAGGGCAAGCTGTTCGGCTCCGTCGGCACCAGCGACATTGCGCGCGCACTCACCGAGGCCGGTCATCCGGTCGAGCGCCACGAGGTGCGGCTGCCGGAGGGTCCCTTCCGCACCACGGGGGAATTCGACGTCCAGTTACACCTGCACACCGACGTCGAAGCGACCGTCAAGCTGACCATCGTCGCCGAATAACAAGCACTTGATCGCGGCTTCCTGATGCGCGCCGGTGACCGGCTTGTCGGTCACCGGCGCGCTTGTGTATGCTCCCGGAAACCCCCGATGACCGTTCCCGATCGAGTATCCGCGATGCATGAATCCGTCCAGCCGGCGGCGACCCTGACCCCCGCCGACAACCTGAAGGTCCCGCCGCACTCGATCCCCGCGGAACAGGCCGTGCTCGGCGGGCTGATGCTGGACAACGAGGCCTGGGACCGCATCGCCGACCGCGTCACCGAGCAGGACTTCTATCGCCGCGACCACCGGCTGATCTTCCGCGCCGTCGCCGACCTGGCCGAGCAGGGCAAGCCCTTCGATGCCGTGACCCTGTCGCAGGAGCTGGAACGACGCGCCGAACTGGCCGAGGCCGGGGGGCTGGCCTATCTGGGCGAGCTGGCCAAGAACACGCCCAGCGCCGCCAACATCTCCGCCTACGCCGACATCGTGCGCGAGCACTCGGTGCTGCGCCAGCTGATCCGGGTGGGGACCGACATCGCCAATTCCGCCTACCAGCCCGACGGCCGCAAGCCGGAAGAATTGCTGGATCTCGCCGAACAGCAGGTATTCCGCATTGCTGAACAGGGCAAGCAGGGCAAGCAGGGTTTCGTACCCATCAAGGAACTGCTGACGCGCACCGTCGACCGCATCGATCACCTGTTCCAGCTCGACAATCCCATCACCGGGGTGCCCACCGGTTTCAGGGACATCGACGAAATGACCGCGGGTCTGCAGCCTTCCGACCTGGTCATCATTGCCGGGCGGCCCTCCATGGGCAAGACCACTTTTGCCATGAACATCGCCGAACATGCCGCCATCAAGGGACGGACGGCGACCGCCGTGTTCAGCATGGAAATGCCCGGCGAGCAGTTGGCCATGCGCCTGATGTCCTCGCTGGGCCGTATCGACCAGCACAAGGTGCGCACCGGCAAGCTCGAGGACGACGACTGGCCGCGGCTGACCTCGGCAGTCAGTATCCTCGCCGAGGCCCCGCTGTTCATCGACGACACCCCGGCGCTCACGCCCACCGAACTGCGCGCCCGTGCCCGCCGCCTCAAGCGCGAGCACGATCTCGGCCTGATCGTCATCGACTACCTGCAGCTCATGCAGGCGCCCGGCGCCGGCGACAACCGCGCCCAGGAGATCTCCGAGATCTCGCGCGGCCTGAAGGCGCTGGCCAAGGAACTGCACGTGCCGGTGATCGCCCTGTCGCAGCTCAACCGCAGCCTCGAACAGCGGCCGAACAAGCGCCCGGTGATGTCGGACCTGCGCGAATCGGGCGCCATCGAGCAGGACGCGGACATGATCGTATTCATCTACCGCGACGAGGTCTACAACGAGGACAGCCCCGACAAGGGCACCGCCGAAATCATCATCGGCAAGCAGCGCAACGGCCCCATCGGTATGCGCCGTCTCACCTTCCTCGGCAAGTACACCCGCTTCGAGAACTTCGTCTCCGACGGATTCAGCGACGAGGCCTACTGATGTCGCGTCCCGCGCGGGCGTGCATCGACCTTGCGGCCCTGGCTCACAATCTCGATCGAGTGCGCCGGGCGGCTCCGGACAGCCGCATCATGGCGGTGGTCAAGGCGGATGCCTACGGCCACGGCCTGGTCGACGTGGCACACGCACTGGGCGAAGCCGGCGCCGACGGTTTCGGAGTCGCCTCGGTCGGCGAGGCGCGGCTTTTGCGCGAGGCCGGCCTCGAACAGCCGGTGAGTCTGCTGTCCGGCCTGTTCTCTGCGGACGAACTGGAATCTGCCGCTCGTTACCATCTGCGGCCGGTGATACACAGCGACCACCAGGTCGAGTGGCTGGCTCGGGCGCGTCTTGATCGCCCCCTCGATATCTGGTTGAAGGTCGACAGCGGCATGCATCGACTCGGATTCGCCCCGGAACGGACGGCGGAAGTGCATGCGCGTCTGCGTGCCTGTCGCGCGGTCAGTGCCATCGGTTTCATGTCGCACCTGGCGCGCGCCGACGAGCGCGGCGCACCGCACACCCTGCGTCAATTGGAAAGCTTCCTGGCCGCGACCGACAGTCTTGAAGGCGAGCGTTCGCTGGCCAACTCTGGCGGCGTGCTGGGCTGGCCGGACACGCATCTCGACTGGGTGCGGCCCGGTCTCATGCTCTACGGTATCACGCCCTTTGTTTCCGGCAGCGCCACCGAACACGGATTGCGTGCGGTGATGACCTTCGAAACTGCCCTGGTTGCCGTCAGGCGCTGCCGGCGCGGCGAGGCCATCGGTTACGGTGGGGCCTGGGTATGTCCCGAGGACATGCCCGTGGGCGTTGCGGCGGTCGGATACGGCGATGGCTATCCGCGCCATGCCCCATCCGGCACGCCGGTGCTGGTCAACGGCAGGCGTGCCACGCTGGTCGGGCGGGTATCGATGGACCTGCTCTGCATCGATCTGCGTGAAACGCCGGACGCCCGGCCCGGAGATCCCGTCATCCTGTGGAGTGAGGGCCTGCCGGTCGAAGACATCGCGAAGCGTGCCGAGACCATTCCCTACCAGCTCGTCTGTGGTCTTTCCGCCCGGGTGGCACGACGGTTCTCGGGTTAATGGCAGTCCGCCATCGCATCCAGGCCGCCAGCCCCCTTTCCCCCACTGAAAATCGCTCATGTCCGGGTAGCGCCCGCCCTTGCCAAGCCTTGGGGATCCCGGCGACCAGGGCACGTCAGCCGGTGTGCCGATACATCCTGAACGAAAGCAGCAGGGCGCTCTCCTACTGAGCACGGGGCCGGGAAACCGGTATCATCGGCATCGGTCACACAGGATCCGGTTGCCCATATGTCATCGTCGCTCCGCGTCTCATGAAGGACCCATCCGGCAACACAGCCATGTCAGGGCTGGCGGTGGCACTCTGCCTGATGGCTGTTTTCTTTTCCACCGCTCCCGCCGCGCAGGAGATGACTCCGCCGAGGCAACTGACCTTCGGTTTCCTGCCCATCGTCAGCACGGAACGGCTGGTGCGCCGCTTCGGCCCGCTGGTGGACTATCTCTCCCGGTCTCTCGGGCGGCTGGTGCGCATGGAAACGGCGCCGGACTTCGAGACCTTCCTGCGTCGCACCCAGCATGAAAGGCGCTATGACTTGCTGTTCACGGCCCCCCATTTCTACTATCTGGCCCGGCGGCAGGCAGGCTACCGCGCCCTGGTGCGGGTGGACCGGCCCGGGATGCGCGCAGTCATCGTCGCACCGCGGACAGGGCCGCTGAGGACGCTCGCCGACCTGCGCGGCCGCCGGCTGGCCACCGTGGATCCACTGGCGCTCGCCACCATGCTGGTGCGTGCGCGGCTGCAAGAAGCCGGGCTGGATCCGGACCGGGATCTCGTGCTGGTGCCGACGCCCAGCCACAATGCCTCGCTGCTCAGCGCCCTGCAGGGACAAGCAGAGGCCGCCTCGCTCATGCTGCCGCTCTTCGAACAGGCCGCGCCCGGGCTGCGCGCCTCCCTGCGCGTCCTGGCCAATACCGGCGTCAGCCCGCACATGCCCATCAGCGTGGCCCCCTGGGTACAACCCGAACTCGCGGCCCGCATTCGCGAGCTGTTGCTCGGACTGCGGGAGACTCCCGAGGGCCGGGCGCTGCTCAAACATCTGAACTGGCCTGGCCTCACGACCGTGGCGTCCGGCAGCTACGAGGGGCTGGCCTGGGCGGCGCCGGCACTGGACACCGCCCTGGGGGATGGTGCGCCATGAACGGTGTCAAGCCCTGGCGCTCGCTGCGGGTGCGACTGATCGCCAGCGTGGTGCTGGTGGAGGTCGTCATGCTGTCGTTGCTGGTATGGCACAACCTCGGCGTCATCCGCGAGGCCCATGCCGACCGCCTGCACGACACCGCCACCAGCATGCTGCAACAGATCACGGCGACGGCTGGCAGCTATCTGGTGGAAGTGGACTATGCCAGCCTGGAGGAATACCTGCGCAACATCGCCCGCCATCCGGAACTGGCCTACCTGGTGATCATGGACCGGGATGGGCGCATTGCGCTCAGCCAGGGGGAACCGCCCGCCGGACCGGCGCCCCTGCCCGATGTCCACCCGCTTGCGGCCGATGACGGACGCTACGATGTGCAGGCGGACATCGTGTTCGGCGGCCGTCCGATGGGCCGGGTGTTGATGGGGTTGTCGCTTGCCCAGATGGAGCAGGCCATCGCCGACGCCCGCGACCGCAGCATCGCCATCGCGGGGGCGGAAATCGTGCTGAGCATCCTGGTGACCGTGCTCATCGGGGTCCACCTCACCCGCCGCCTGGGCCGTCTGGCGCGGGCGGCCCAGCGCGTGGGCGCGGGTGACTACGACACCGAGGTGCCCACCGGCCCGGCCGACGAGGTGGGCATGACGGCCTCTGCCTTCAACCGCATGGTCAAGGAAATCTCGCAACGCACCCGCCGCCTGCAGGAGGCGCTGGCCCGGGAGCGGGTCATCGAGGAAACGGCCATCGACGGCATGATCACCTATGGCCGCGACACCCGCATCCGCTCTGCCAATCCCGCCATGCCCGACCTGTTCGGTTTCGACGAGGACAGGCTGGCCGGACAGCCGGCCTCCATGCTGCTCGATGGCGACCCGGACCCCGGCTTCTGGACCCGGCCCACAGGGCGGCGACGGGAAGCCAGGGGCCGGCGCCGCGACGGCAGCGTCTTCCCGCTGGAGGTCTATGTGGGCCGGGTGGAGATCCACGGCGAACCGCTCTACGCGGCCACCCTGCACGACATCACCGAGCGCAAGCGGGCCGAAACCGAGTGCAAGACCCTGCTGGAGGGCAACCGTTTCCTGATCCACAAATCGCTGGCCGTGCAGGAGGAAGAACGCCGCCACCTGGCCCGCGAACTGCACGATGAGCTGGGACAGTGCATGACCGCTATCCAGGCCGACGCCGAACTCATCCGCGAAACGGCCGGGCGCGACAATCCCCGCGTGGCCGCCAGCGCCGAGGCCATCCTGGACATTTCCTCGAGGATGTACGATGCCGTCCACGCCATGATGCGCCGGCTCAGGCCCACGGTACTGGACGATCTGGGCCTGGTGGCGGCGCATCATGGCGTGGACGGCATCGTACATCCTCGAGGAAATGTCCAGGATGGCCTCGGCGCTGGCGGCCACGCGG